>DATHQX010000238.1:0-66290 GCA_035482295.1 Verrucomicrobiia bacterium | reverse complement strand
TAATTGCTCGCGTGCACGAGCGGTTCACGCAGCACAAGAAAGCTGCATAGATCTCAGTTCACTACTTTTCACTATTGGCAGGAGCGTGTTACAACGCGTACCCTGCCAATTATTTTTGTACGACTTTGTACGATGGGGGCGGTTTTTGTGGCATTTTCGGGGGTTATGAAAAAGTGGAAGTACTTAATTTACTGATACTTAGCAGACGACCAATGGGCGAGTCCCCCTTTCGCACCAAATAACTGCAGATCTCGACGAGAGCATTGCGTCGAATGTGAAAGCAGACAGCCAAGCGATCGAAAGCTGTAAGTGCCGGAACACGATAGACGCTGCTGCCTAACTGCCGTGAGCAGAAGTGGATTGCTTTTCTCTTCTTATTGGCAGTGGGCCACTCTTGCATATGGACTGCTCGATCGCCCTGTGTGGATACATCCTAACCTTGCCAGGCAAGCGAGGGACCACACTTTAGCAGTGCGTCTCCGATGGAATCACTTCCGAGTTGACGGAAACGGGGTATCCCGAGAGCTGGGCACAACAGGGGCGTTGGCCCGCCAGTTCCCTGCTATTCTCGAAAGTAAATCCTCGAGGAAGCCGTACGAATTGCCGCCGATTCTCAACGCACAAAACATCTCAAAGAGTTATGGCGCCGCGCCGCTCTTTCGGAACGTCGCCTTCACCATCTCTGAAGCAGACCGTATCGGAGTGATTGGGCCGAACGGCTCAGGCAAGTCAACGCTGCTGCAAATTCTCTCGGGCACCACTGCTCCAGATTCCGGAGAGGTTGCGTTGCGCAAGCGTGTCCGACTCAGTTTTGTTCACCAGGAATCGCAGTTCGCTGGCGACCAGACAGTTCGGTCCGTGATTGCGGCTGCTCTGGAACGCTCCGGCGTTCCGCCCGATGAGTGGCAGGCTCGCCTGGCCGCGACATTGGGGCGCGCTGGCCTGGAAGATCTCGACGCTCCAACGGAATCGCTTTCCGGAGGATGGCGCAAGCGGCTCGCCATCGCCGCAGCGCTGGTGCAGCAACCGGACGTCCTGCTACTGGATGAACCCACCAATCACCTCGACCTGGCTGCTATTGAATGGCTCGAGGAACTACTCCAGTCTGCTTCCTTTGCGTCAGTTGTGGTCAGTCACGACCGTTATTTTCTTGAGAACGTTGCCACGACCATGGTGGAGTTGAACCGTACGTATCCCGACGGCCTGTTGAGGGTCACCGGTAACTACAGCAAGTTGCTGGAGGAAAAAGAGGCGTTCCTGCGGGCGCAAGCGAAGCACCAGGAGGCGCTGGAAAACCGAGTACACCGCGAGATTGAATGGCTGCGGCGCGGACCCAAAGCACGCACTTCTAAATCGAAGGCCCGCATCGACAAGGCAAATCAACTTATTGGCGATTTGGCTGACTTGAATGCGCGTACTCGAACCGCCAGCGCCGCAATCGATTTTTCCGCTACTGACCGGAAGACCCGTCGGCTGATGGAATTGCAGGGCCTCAGCTTCGAGGTCGGCGGCCGCACTCTCTTTCGCGACCTGGACTTCATCCTCACTCCCGGAACGCGTGTCGGACTGGTGGGCGCGAACGGCAGCGGCAAGACGACGCTGCTGCGACTGCTTTCGCGAGAGCTGCCGCCCGCCTCCGGCGAGATTCGCACCGCCGAAGCGCTTCAGATTGTCTACTTCGATCAAAACCGTGTACTCGACTCCGACGTGACTTTGCGGCGCGCGCTCGCGCCCGACAGCGACTCCGTGATTTACCAGGATCGCGTGATCCACGTCGCTTCCTGGGCAGCTCGTTTTTTGTTCACTGGTGAGCAGCTCAATCAGCCGGTGGGACGACTCTCTGGAGGAGAACGCGCTCGCGTGCTGCTCGCCAAACTCATGCTGCAGCCAGCCGACGTGCTGCTGCTCGATGAGCCCACGAATGATCTCGACATTCCCACTCTCGAGGTGCTGGAAGAGAGCCTGATGGAATTCCGCGGTGCCCTCGTGCTGGTCACGCATGATCGCTATTTGCTGGATCGAGTCTCAACCACTGTTCTTGGCCTGGACGGCGAGGGCTCTGTCGGGCGATTCGCAGATTACTCGCAGTGGGAACGATGGTTGGAGGAGCGCCAACGCGTCTCTAAAGAGGCCGTCAAGACGGCTGACAGGCAAACCGCCGCTGCTTTTTCTGCGACGACGGCAACCACGGCAAAGAAGAAGCTCTCCTATCTCGAAGCTCGAGAATACGCGACGCTCGAGCAGCGCATCAGCGAGGCCGAGAAACAACTGGAGGCCGCGCGGTCGGCTTTCGAGGATCCGTCAATCGCCAGTGACGCCGCCCGCCTTCTCGCGATGCAGGCTCAACTTGAGCGTGCGCAGGAGGTCGTTGACCAGCTCTATGACCGTTGGGAAGAGCTGGAAACCAGGATGCGCTGACTGCTCGAAATTTTCGAAGACCGACACACTCCGATGTGAGCCACCTCACATGTGTGCCAGACAGGCCTCACTGACTGTCCCCTCCAAGTGGCTCAAAATCCAGAACTAGGCCGAGCAGGTTCACTCGGCCTCGTAGGTCGTCACTTCCAGAAATCACGTTTCGATTGCACTTGCCGAAGCCCTGTCTAAGGAATTCGATGCAGGTCATGTCTATTCTGCGGAGCGCAAAGCTGTCCGCGTAGCGAAGATCGTACCTTTATGGTTGTCGGCGCGCATCTTCTCGCGATCATCCTCTCCAGGCAAACGCCTCTGCCCCTCCTTTGCCTTCTGATACAGCTCATCGGACTCACCTGCTTCGCTTACATCCTGGCGAAGCGTTTGGCCCCGCTCCTACGCGCCGGGCGCGACTGTCGATTCGATCGGCCGGAACTCCGCCTGGACAAGATCTTGCAATTTTGGCTGATGCAATGGAAGCAGCCGCGTTACCCCTTCGCCGGCATGATCCACATCGCGATCTTCGCTGGATTCCTGCTCCTGATGTTCCGTTCCGTATCGCTGGTGATGTTGGGATTCACCGGACACTTCTCATCACCGGAGATTGCCCGCGCCAGCCTCTACAGCCTTTTGAAGGATTACGTCGCAACGCTTGTCTTCCTTTCCGTAGTGGTTGCCGCAATTCGACGGGTTGCATTCAAGCCATCGCGCTACGCCGTGCCGCCGCAATATGGCCGAGATCACACCTGGGAAGCGATCACTGTTCTCGGGCTGATCGGCACCCTGATGATCTCCGAAAGCATTTTTGAGGCCAGCGGCGCGGTGTTGGCGCGAGGGCACGCGACTCCCGTTCCGAAGGTTGCTCTGCTTTCGCTCGCGTGGGTCGCGGAACGACTTCTGCGCGCAGCGCCAGCTGCATGGCTGTTTCAGATTCACGCATACTCATTTCTGCTTCATGATGTCACCTTCTTCGCTTTCCTCTGCTTCCTTCCTCTCGGCAAACACTTTCACGTCGTAACCTCGCTGTTCAATGTCGGCTTCGCAAAGCTGGACTGCGGGACCGTGAAGCCAGTGCGCTGGGGTGTCGGCGACGACCAACTCGACCAGGTGAAATCGTTTGGGGTGAAGAAATTCGAAGACTTCACCTGGAAGCACATTCTCGATTTCTATTCTTGTGCGGATTGCGGACGGTGTTCTGACAACTGTCCGGCGAACGCCGTTGGACGTCCGCTGTCCCCGAGATTCCTCACCATCAAGGCGCGCGACTACAGCTTCCAGCATTACCCCATCATTGGCAGCACAACGGATGCTCACGCTCTGATCGGAGACATTTACTCCGAAGATGAGATCTGGTCTTGCACCACCTGTGGCGCTTGCGAGGCAGAGTGCCCACTGCTGATCGAGTACATCGACAAGATTGTCGATCTGCGCCGCGGCATGGTCGACGACGGAAACGTGCCGAAGTCCATCCAAAAGGCGCTCAAGGCCGTGGAAAGCCGCGGCAATCCGTACGGCAAGTTAGAGAAGAAGAAAGCTGACTGGGCGAAAGAAAAGTCATTCCTGGCGAACTGCGATGTGCGGATCGCCAACGGCGATGGCACAGCCGAGACGCTGTACTTCGTGGACAGCATTACTTCGTACGACGATCGAATGCAGGGGATTGCCCGGACAACCGCTCGCATCCTGACGAAAGCGGGTGAGAACTTCGCCATTCTGGGCGCAGCGGAAAAAGACAGCGGCCACGATGTGCGACGGTTTGGCGAAGAGACACTTTTTATGGCGTTGCGCGACCACAACGTGGACGCCATCAAGGCCTCGGGAGTGAGCAGGATCGTTACCTCTGACCCTCATGCCTACAATGCGCTGAAGCACGACTACCAGGATCTGCCGCCCGTAGAGCACATCAGCCAGGTAATGGTACGCGATATCAAGTCAGGAAAGCTGTGCCTCAACTCAGTTCAAACGCCCAGCAATGTCTACGCCTATCACGATCCCTGCTATCTCGGGCGCCACAACCAGGTCTACGAAGAGCCCCGCGCGGTGCTCGACGCAATTCCAGGACTCAAGCGAGTCGAGATGAGCCGCTGTCTCGATCGCTCGTTCTGCTGTGGTGGCGGAGGACTGATGTTGTTCTACGAGCCGCAGGAAGAACAGCGCATGGGCGTGAAGCGCGTGCAGATGGCAGCCGAGGTCGGAGCGAACGTGATTGTCACCGCCTGCCCGTTTTGCCTGGTGAACATCGAGGACGCCATCAAAGTTGCCGGAATGGAAGGAAAGATGACCGCACTGGATCTTACAGAGTTGGTAGATCAGCATGTCGCGATCCGCAAGCCGCCAGTCACAGACAAAGAACGAGTGGTGGACACGGTCAGCGTCTAAAGAGTTTTGCAATAAACAAGAAAGTTCTATCGGAGGTCGATGTGGAAATTCTAGTTTGCGCCAGGCGAGTGCCAGACACTTCGGAGAATGAGATTCAGCTCAATTCCGCCGGCAAGGATATCGAACGCGATGACCTGGTTTATTCAATCAACGAACCGGACAACTACGCAGTCGAGGAGGCTTTGCAAATCGTCTCACGCACCGGCGGCAAGGTGACCGTTGCCACTGTCGGCACTGACGAAGACGAGGAGATTCTGCGCCGGGAGATGGCCATGGGCGCCAACCGAGGTGTCCTGCTCTCAGACCAGGCCTTCGTCGGCTCCGATGCAAAAGGGATTGCGACCGTGCTGAAAGGCTACGCGCAGAAAGAGAAATTCGATCTCATCCTCACCGGCGTGCAAGCCGAAGACGGTGGCGCGCAGGTCGGCGGCATGCTGGCGGCGATGCTCGATTATCCCTTCGCCTCGCTGGTAAACGCCGTCGAAGTTCTCGATGGCAACGGACTAAAAGTCAGCCGTGAGATCGAAGGCGGTAATAAGGAAGTGAGCGAAATCGACCTGCCTTGTGTGCTTTCCATCCAGACTGGCATCAACGAGCCCCGTTATGTCGGCATGCGCGGCATTCGCCAGGTGGCATCGCTCGAAATTCCGACCTACGGCGCGTTGGAGTTGGGTATCGATCCTGCCACGGTGGGTGAAGTCGCAGCCAAGGTCAAACGCCAGGACTACTTCGCGCCCACCCTCGGTACCGGCGCCACAATTCTCGAAGGCAGCACTGAGGAAATCACCGAAAAGTTGATTGAGCTGATGAAAGCCAAAGGAGGTCTGCAATGACCGCCCGGATTTTTGCCTATGTGACTCACAACGGAGGCGTGCCGGACGATTGCGCCGCTGAACTGCTGGCCGCCGCGAATCGGCTCGATCCTTCCACATCACCGGTCGCCATCGTCAGTGGCGCCGGGACAGAACTGGATGCCGTGTGTGAGAACCTGCGGGCAACGTATGGGGAAGTTTGGAAGCTGGCTAGCGAGGATCTCGCGTATCCCAACGCAGAGCTCATTCGCCTGGCGTTGGTGAGGATACTGCCGGCTGGCAGCGTCCTGCTGGTAGCGCACAATCACCTGGGGATCGATCTCGCGCCTGGCCTTTCGATCAAGCTAAGTGCCGCATTCGTCTCCGATGTCGTCGCCATCGCCGGAGTGGAATCAAACAGCCTCAAACTCATTCGCCAGGAATTCGGTGGCCAAGTGAGCGCGCACGTCACTTGTGACCTCTCGTCCGGCACCGTACTGACTGTGCGGCCGGGTGCGTTCAAGGCAATCGAGGGAGTTTCTGCCAACGGCGCCATCGTCGATCAATCCGGCAGGATTGGCACACTGACTGCAAAACGGCGTTATCTGAGGACGATCGCCCCCGAGGTAGATGACGTTGATATCACCAAAGAGGCCGTGCTGGTCTCCATCGGCCGCGGCATTCAGGAGAAGGACAATGTTGCTATCGCGCAGGAGCTGGCGGACGCAATGGGGGCAGCCGTCAGTTGCTCGCGCCCCGTGGTAGATGCCAATTGGCTGCCCAAGTCGCGGCAGGTTGGCTCCTCCGGCCAGACGGTACGCCCCAAGGTCTACCTGGCCTGCGGCATGAGCGGTTCCTTCCAGCACCTTGCCGGACTGAAGGGTAATCCGTTCATCGTTGCCATCAACAAGAATCCCCAAGCCCCAATCTTCCAGGTGGCGAACGTCGGCATCGTCGCCGACATCCTGGAGTTCTTACCCGAACTGACCGAGAAGGTACGCGCAGCCAAAAGCGCTGCCGTTCGATAAACGAGGTCCTAAAGATGATCACGAAGAAGACGTTGAATCTGAGCTTGAAGTCGCTGCGGGACTTCGCCAAGAAGCGGCTGCCCGACGAAGAGCTGATTGCCCTGGATGAACGCGACGAATGCCCGGTCGACATTGTCCGGCACATGAGCGACCCGGACAAGCTGGGCATGCAGCTTCTGTTCCTTCCCGAGGAGTACGGCGGTCTTGGCGGAAGCACCATGGATGTCTATCTCATCTGCGAACAGATGGCCCGTATCGACCTCGGAGTGGCAACGTCGCTTTTCGCTACATTCCTGGGCAGCGATCCCATCACCTTTGGCGCCACCGCCGAGCAGAAGAAAAGATGGCTCGGGAAAATTGCCGACGAAGGCGTTCTTTTCGCCTACGGCGCGACCGAACCGGATGCCGGCAGCGACTTGGGCGCGCTGAAGACGACCGCCGAGCGCGTGCTCGGAGACGGCAATATTGTTGGCTACAAAATCAATGGCAGCAAGCAGTGGATCAGCAACGGAGGCATTGCCGACCATTGCACGATACTGGCCAACACTCCCGCCGGACCGAGCTGGTTCATCGTGGACACGGGGACCAAGGGCTTCACCCACGACAAGCCTGAGGACAAGCATGGTATTCGCCTGAGCAACACAGCCGCACTTGCTCTTAATGATGTGTACGTTGACGCAGATCGGCTGGTAGGTGGCGTCGAAGGTCAGGGTTTGATTCAGGCGCAAATGGTCTTCGGCTACACGCGCGTGATGGTCGCAGCCTTTGGACTTGGCGCCGGTTGGGCGGCGCTGGATCGTGCCATTCCCTATTCCGCCAAGCGCATTCAGGGTGGTACGCCGCTCTCTGAAAAGCAGGGCTACACCCACAAGTTGATCGTGCCCCACGTTGTATGGCTGGAAGCCGGTCGCGCTTTCATCGAGGAGACCGCGCAACGGATCGACGCCGGCAACGAAGGCAGCCTGAACACCGAGGGTGCCATCGCCAAGTACCTGTCCACCGAAGCCGGCGATGCCTGCGCCGACGCCAGCATTCAAGCGCTCGGCGGCTACGGCTACACCCACGAGTACATGGTGGAAAAGATCGCCCGCGATGTTCGCATCACCCGGATCTACGAAGGTACCTCCGAAATCATGGAGATGACCATCGCTCGCGACCGCTGGCAGTTGCACTTGAAGACCCGTGGCCAGCACTACCACGATCGCGCTCGTGAGTCGGAGTCATTGCATACGGCCCATCCTGACGTTGCCGCCGATGTAGCTGCCCTGGCGTTGCACGCGTTGGCGGAAGTCATGGAGAAAGCGCGCGTCGGCCGTCTTACTCGTTATCAGCATGTGCTGTTACGCATGGGCGAGTGGATTGCGTACGCTGAAGCGGCTGCCACTTTGGCTCGCCGCGCCGCTCTTGCTGCCGAAGGCCGTTTACACGAGAAAGCCAACGATCGCTTTGACGCTGCTGCATTGGCGGCAGTCAGTCGCATTTTCGCCCGTGAAGCGGCGATGAAAGTCGCGCGCGACGGCTTGTGCATCGTCACCGGCGCAGGTGGCGTTAGCGACGCGGAGGTGCCCGCATTCGAGGCGGTCCTGAACTTGACCGCCATTCATCGAGCACAGGCTGGCCTCATCACCGACATGGATTACGTTGCCGACGTGCTGTACGGACGTGCGTCGAAAATCACACCCCAGGAACTGAAGGAAGCAGTTCTCTCCCGTTGAACCGTGGCCTAGCGCCCGCTCCGTCTCCTGCGGATGCCACGGCCACTTTGAAGAGGCACATCATCATGGAAAACACCGCACAGCGTGCAGTCGCCATCGTGGGGCTGGGTGCAATTCTGCCCGACGCACCCAATGTCCCGGCGTTCTGGAACAACGTCAAGACCGGTCGCTACAGCATCAGCGAGGTTACACCCGACCGCTGGGAGCCCTCCTTCTATTACGACGCTGATCACGCCGCTCCCGACAAGACGTACTCCAAGATCGGTGGATGGGTGCGCGAGTATACCTGGGACCCAATGAAGTGGAAGCTGCCTATCCCTCCACGCGTTGCCGACGCCATGGACATTGGGCAGCAATGGGCCGTCGCTTGCACGCGCGAAGCCCTGGAGGACTACGGCTACCCCAGGCGTCCGCTCGACCTTGACCGCACCGCCGTCATCCTGGGCAACGCCATGGCGGGAGAAAAGCACTATCTCAGCTCGTTGCGCGTTTTCTTTCCTGAATACGCCCGCGAACTGGCCGGATCAGAAAGCTTTGCTCACCTCACGCCGGAGTTGCAGCGCGAGATCACCGGGCAACTGCGCGAGCGAATCGGCAAGCACTTCGACCCGATCACCGAAGACACCATGCCAGGCGAGCTGGCCAATTGCATGGCCGGACGCATTGCCAATCTCTACAACTTCCACGGGCCGAACTATGTCTGCGATGCCGCCTGTGCCTCAGCGATGGCGGCCATCAAGTCGGCAGTGGAAGGTCTGGTGGCGAACGACTTTGACATCGCCGTCACCGGTGGCATCGATCGCAACATGGGAGCTCCCACGTTCGTGAAGTTCTGCAAGATCGGTGCGTTATCCGCCACGGGCACACGTCCCTATGCCGAAGGAGCCAACGGCTTCGTGATGGGCGAAGGAGTGGCGATTTTCCTGCTCAAGCGACTGGCCGACGCCGAACGTGATGAGGACAAGATCTACGCAGTGCTGCGTGGCATCGGCGGCTCCAGCGATGGCAGAGGCAAGGGCATTACGGCCCCCAATCCGATTGGCCAGAAATTCTGCATCGAACGGGCGTGGAAGAATGCCGGCCTCTCTCCCTCGAAAGGAACGCTCATCGAAGGCCATGGTACTTCGACGCGCGTGGGTGATGTGGTGGAAGCCCAGAGCATGGCCGACGTGCTTGGCCAGACGGACCTGCCTATCCACAGCGTCGCGCTGGGTTCGGTCAAGTCGAACATCGGGCATCTGAAAGGCGCGGCGGGCGCAACCGGGATATTGAAGGCAGCCCTGGCACTCCACAACAAGATGCTGCCTCCCAGCCTGCACTGTGAACACCCCAGCCCCGACATCGACTTCGCCCATTCTCCTCTGTATGTGAATACCGATTTGCAGCCGTGGGAGATTCCTGCCGATACCGTGCGGCGCGCTGGCGTAAGCGCATTCGGATTCGGTGGCACCAACTTCCACGTGGTGATGGAGGAACATATTCCCGGCAGGCTGAACGGTAACGGAAAGAAGTCGATCGCCGTTCCTGCTGGTCTGCCCACCGCACAGCCTGTAGCGATGCAGGCGGCGGCGCCGGTCATGTCTGCCACAACATCGCGCAAGGCGCCTTTGCGGGGAGCGCTGGTTATCGGCGCGGCCTGCGAAACGGAATTGATCGATCGCCTGCGTTCTGTTCAGCAGTCCGCACAAGCCGGACAGGCTCCGGCCATCGCTCCGCCCGCCGTAGGCGATTTGCGCTCGGCGGAGCGCCTGGCGATCGACTACGCCGATGCAGTCGAGCTCGCGACTAAGTGTGCCGTAGCGCTAAAGGCGTTCACGGCCAATCAGCCCACGTTCTGGAAGGCGCTACGCGCGCAAGGTATCTTCCGGGGACACGGCCTCGCTCCCAAGGTAGCGTTCCTCTATACCGGCCAAGGCTCGCAATACGTAAACATGATGCACGGCCTTCGCCAGGCCGAGCCGGTCATCGCGGAGACATTTGCCGAGGCCGATCGCGTGATGACGCCACTGCTGGGCAAGCCGCTCAGTGAAGTAATGTTTGTCGATCCAGCCGACACCGCCGCCGTAGAGAAAGCCGACAACGATCTCCGTCAGACCGCCATCACGCAGCCCGCGATCATCACCATCAACACAGCCACCACGCGACTGCTGGCGGCGTACGGTATTCGACCCGACATGACCATGGGCCATAGCGTAGGCGAGTACGGAGCATTAGTCGCTGCCGGAGCCATGCCCTTTGAAGATGCATTGGAAGCGGTCAGCGCACGCGGGCGCGAGATGACGCGCGTCTCCATGGCGGACAACGGCAAGATGGCAGCGGTGTTCGCACCGATTGCCGAAGTCGAGCGCCTGCTGAAAACCATCGACGGCTATGTGGTGCTGGCCAACGTGAACAGCAACAGCCAGTCGGTGATTGGTGGCGGCACCCGCGCCGTCGAGCAGGCCGGAAAGATGTTTCTGGAGGCTGGCTACAACGTAGTCGAGTTGCCAGTGAGCCACGCCTTCCACACCTCCATTGTGGCTCCCGCGAGCGAGCCGCTGAAGCAGATGCTGCAGAGGCTGCGGCTGCAAACTCCGGTCACGCCGATCATCTCCAATGTTACCGGCGAGTTCTATCCCACCGGGCCCGAGGTGGGGGCGCAGATTCCCGACATGCTGGCCCAGCAAGTGGCGGCGCCGGTGCAGTTCGTCAAAGGCCTGCGGACCCTCTACGACGCGGGCGCACGCGTCTTCATCGAGGTTGGTCCCAAGAAGGCGTTGCAGGGTTTCGCCGAAGATGTTCTCGGCAGCGACCCTGATGTGTTTTCGCTGTTTACCAACCATCCCAAGCTGGAGGATGCGACCGCGTTCAACCAGGCGCTGTGCGGACTGTACGCCGCCGGACTGGGCACGGCGTCGGTCGCCGTGTCTCGCGAAGCTCCGGCGACGGCAGCAGCAGTTTCTGTGTCTGAGCCGCAGCAGGAAATAGCTGAAGTGATGGATGAGAAAATTCCTGCAAACCACACTGCAGCACCACATGCCGCATCAGCCGACAGCGACCACTATAACCAACTGGGACGCATGTTTGCCGACGTTTTGGATCGTGGCTGGGAGCTCTATCACGGTCAGAAGTCGGATCCGAAGAACGAGCCTGTCGTCATCACGGGAGCAGCCGTTGGCCTGCCCGGCACCGAGCACATCTTCGATGATGCCAACATCGTGCGACTGCTGAACGGCGAGCAGTTCATTGCGGCCATTCCGGCCGGCTTCCGCCGCGCCATGCTGGACAAGAACATCACCCGCCTGCTGAAGAGCGAGACGAGTGAACCAACATTCGAAGTAATCAACGATGTCGCCGATGTGATCAAGCTTGCCGGTCGCGGCGGACTCTTCGATATGGCAGGAGAGTTCGGCATCTCCGCCGATCGCCTTGCCGCTCTGGATCGCGTGACCTGCCTGGCGATTGCTGCGGGCATCGACGCTCTGCGCGACGCGGGCATTCCGCTGGTCATGCGCTACAAAACCACCAGCAGGGGTACCCAGCTTCCTGAACGATGGGGTCTGCCTGACTCGATGCGTGATGAGACAGGCGTGATCTTCGGCTCTGCCTTCCCGGGCTACAATTCCTTCGTCGAAATCATCTCCGGCTATTTTGCCGATCACGCGCGCCGGCAGGAATTGGCGATGCTGGAGAAGTGGAGTGCGCAGAGCGCCAACGGCCACTCCGCGATGGGTCAGCAGGTGGCGCAACGCATTGATGAGTTGCGCACGACGATTGAACAGAAACCCTTCGTGTTCGACCGGCGCTTCCTCTTCCGCACGCTTTCGATGGGACATTCGCAGTTTGCCGAGTACATCGGCGCGCGTGGTCCCAATACCCAAATCAACTCTGCTTGCGCCACAACGACGCAAGCAGTGTCGCTGGCAGCGGACTGGATTCGGGCCGGCCGCTGTAAGCGCGTCATCGTCATCGCCGCTGACGACGTCACCTCTGACAACATGATCGAGTGGTTTGGTGCCGGTTTCCTGGCCAGCGGAGCGGCCGCAACGGATGAACGCGTCGAAGAAGCGGCCACGCCCTTCGACAAGCGCCGCCACGGCCTGATCATGGGCATGGGAGCGGCGGCACTGGTGGTAGAGAGTCCGGGCGCCGCACGGGAACGCGGCATTCATCCCATCTGTGAAGTCCTGGGCGAGGTCACGGCGAACAGCGCCTTCCACGGCTCGCGCCTCGATGTGCAACACATCACTGAAGTCATGGAGAAGTTGATCTCGGGTGTCGAAAAGCGTTACGAAATTTCGCGCCAGGAGATTGCGCCGCGGACAGTCTTCGTCTCGCACGAAACCTACACGCCCGCGCGCGGCGGGAGCGCTTCCGCCGAAGTCTTTGCCTTGCGTCAGACCTTCGGCGCTGCTGCCGATCAGATCGTCATTGCAAATACCAAGGGCTACACCGGTCACGCCATGGCCACGGGCATTGAGGACGTGCTTGCAGTGAAGGCGCTGGAGACCGGAATTGTGCCGCCGGTACCGAACTTCAAGGAAGTTGATCCTGAACTCGGCAAGCTGAACCTGTCGAAGGGCGGTCAATATCCCATCGAATACGCGTTGCGATTGGGCGCGGGCTTCGGCTCGCAGATCAGCATGACCCTCTTGCGCTGGTCGAAGACGCCGGATGGCGGTCGCATCAGTCCGAACGCGTTGGGCTATGCCTCGCGCGTTGCCGATTCGAAGCAATGGAATACATGGCTGTGCAGCATCGCCGGCCTCCCCAAGGCCGAGTTGGAGGTGGTGCAGCGCACATTGCGTGTGCGCGATCAGGGCCTGCATGCCCGCATTACTGCAGCCCCTGACGCTACCAGCGCTATTTCCGCAGCGCCAGTGGCACAGGCTGCGTCTCCGGCTCCAGTCGTTGTCGCAGCATCACCTGCCCCGGTTATTTCTGTAGCGAGGAGGCCCGAGCCAAAGCCGGAGCCAACGCTTGCAAAGGTGGTCGCACAAGCTGCGCCAATCGCGAAGAGCGAGACTCCGGCGCAAGAGGTCACGACCATCGGAGGTCCAGAGGCGGTCAAAGCGCGCATTCTGGCGCTGGCGGTCGAGAAGACCGGTTATCCCGCCGACATGCTCGACCTCGATCTCGATCTCGAAGCCGATCTAGGCGTCGACACCGTGAAGCAGGCGGAGATCATCGCCTCCATCCGAGAGATGTACAACATCCCACGCGACGAGAGTCGCAAGCTGCGCGATTATCCGACCTTGGCCCATGTCATTCGGTTTGTGCTGGAGAAGCGGCCAGAACTGGTGCGTGCTGGAACAACAACTCCACAGCAGCCTGTGGTTGAGCGATCGGCAGCAGCCGCGTCAGTTGCGGCGGCGTCGGTAGAGAAGCTTAAGGCGGCAGCCCTCCCAACACCTTTGTCGGCCGGTGAATCGGTCGAGGAGCGTATCGTCGCGTTGTTCGTCGAGAAGACCGGCTACCCCAAGGAGATGCTCGACCTCGATCTCGACCTCGAAGCTGATTTGGGAGTCGATACCGTGAAGCAGGCGGAGCTGTTCGCCGCCATTCGCGGGATCTACTGCATCCCGCGCGATGAAAATCTGAAGTTGCGTGACTACCCCACGCTGGCGCACGTCATCCGCTTCGTGCAGGACAAGCGTCCGGACTTGGCGACGTCGACAGCACGAGTCACTCCCCCAGCAGAGGTCAGAGCAGCTTTGGCTGCAGTCGTCGAAGCAGTTCCTTGTTCGCCTGCGCTCTCGACACCAGCGACAACCCTGCCGCCCGATCGGGAAGAGGTGAAGAAGCGCATTCTTGCCCTGGTGGAGGAGAAAACAGGCTATCCCGAGGACATGCTGGACCTCGATCTCGACCTCGAGGCTGATCTGGGTGTCGATACCGTGAAGCAGGCGGAGCTGTTCGCCGCCATTCGGGGCCACTACAACATCCCACGCGACGAGAACATGAAGCTGCGCGACTATCCCACGCTGGCACACGTCATTCGCTTCGTGATGGAGAAGCGTCCGGACTTGGTGCCGACGAAGATCTCTGCGCAAGTCACACCCGAACAGGTGCAGGCCACACCCGTCGCCCCTCTAGAGGCAGCAACAACCCCTTTCCTTGCCAGCAGCGCAGCGGCCAGCGCCGAGGCGATCAAGCAAAAGGTACTGGATATCGTTGCGGAGAAGACCGGCTACCCCAAGGACATGTTGGACCTCGATCTGGATCTGGAGGCCGACCTTGGCATCGATACCGTGAAGCAAGCTGAAATGTTTGCCTCGGTACGGGCGACCTACAACATCCCGCGCGACGAGAACCTCAAGCTGCGCGAATTTCCAACCTTGGCTCACGTCATTCAGTTCGCGCAAAACAGGGCTGCGGCGGTTAAGCCAGCAGCGGCAACAGGCGTGACGGAACCGATTCCGGCCGATCCTGCCCCGCTAAAGGCTGCTGCTCCATTGCCCGACTTCGAAGCCACCAATAAGGTTCCGCGCCGCGTACCCATGCCGACGCTGCGGCCTCCGCTGAAACTATGCAAGTCGACGGGAGTAACACTGGGTCCGGAAAACCGTGTACTGATCATGGCTGACACTGGCGGAGTCGCAAAGCTTCTCGAGGAGCGGCTACGTCAGCAAGGGGTGGAGGTTGTATCCATCGTCGGCGCGCCGGATTCCGAAGTGCTATCGCGGATGATCGACGGACTAGCCGATGGCAAGCCGGTGCAGGGAGTGTATTGGCTGCCGGCGCTGGACAGCGAACCGTCCATCGAGGAAATGAATCTGGCTTCGTGGCATGAGTCGTTGCGCGTGCGCGTGAAATCGCTATATCTGACCATGCGCAAGCTCTATAGCCAGATCGCTACCCAAGGCACGTTCCTGGTGTCTGCAACGCGACTGGGTGGCCAGCATGGATACGACAAGGCGGGAGCTGTTGCTCCCATGGGCGGCGCGGTTACTGGCTTCACCAAAGCCTACAAACGCGAGCGGCCGGATGCTTTAGTGAAAGCCGTGGATTTCGTGGCGGGCCAGAACGCCTCGGAGATCGCCGCCAGCCTGCTGGACGAGACACTGCGGGATCCAGGTGCGGTTGAGATCGGCTACAAGAACGGTCTGCGCTGGACCGTGGGATTGCGGGAACAGCCAGCGAACGACGGACGTCCAGGTTTCGCACTTAACACCAATAGCGTGTTCCTGATTACGGGTGCAGCCGGCAGCATTGTATCGGCTGTCACTGCGGATCTTGCCGCCGCTTCAGGGGGCACCTTTTACCTGCTGGATCTCATTCCCGAGCCGGATGCAAATAATCCCGATCTCGCTCTATTCGTAACCGACAAGGACGGTCTGAAACGCGATCTGTTCGCGCGCTTAAAGGCGCGTGGCGAACGTGCTACGCCGGCGCTGGTCGAGAAAGAACTGGCAGCGTTAGAGCGCGTGCGGGCGGCGCTGACCGCAATCCGTGCCGTGCAAGCCGCCGGCGGCACCGCGCATTACTTCAGCGTTGATCTCGCGGATGCCGCGAGCGTGGCCAAAGTCATGGAGCAGGTGCGCCAGCGCAGCGGCCGCATCGACGTTCTGCTCCACGCTGCAGGACTGGAGCGTAGTCACTTCCTGCCCGACAAGGAGCCGCGCGAATTCGACCTCGTCTTCGATGTAAAGGCCGACGGATGGTTCAACCTGCTGCACTCCATCGGCGACATGCCGGTCGGCGCAACGGTCGCGTTCAGCTCCGTTGCCGGCAGATTTGGAAATGGCGGTCAGACCGACTACAGCGCGGCCAACGATCTGCTGTGCAAGTACACCTCCAGTTTCCGGACGACCCGTCCTTTGACGCGCGGCATCGTGATCGATTGGACGGCATGGAGCGGCATCGGCATGGCAACCCGCGGCTCCATTCCCAAGATGATGGAACTGGCCGGTATCGACATGCTTCCGCCCGAGGCGGCAATTCCTGTGATCCGTCGCGAGCTTACCGTGGGCGCTCGATCAGGCGAGATCGTGATTGGGCAACGCCTCGGAAGTCTGCTCAATGAGTGGGATGTCTCAGGTGGCCTGGACACTGCTGCGCTGGCAAAGTCCAGTGAGTTGTTGGGCAGCCAGGGTCCGATGGTCGGCAGGATCACCGGCTTGGGCATCTACAGCGGATTCACCATGGAAACGACCCTCGATCCGGCCGTCCAGCCGTTCCTGAACGATCACAGAATCGATGGAACACCGGTACTGCCGGGCGTAATGGGGATTGAGGCATTCGCAGGAGCCGCGCTTTGCCTTCATCCTGGCTGGCATATCGAAACAATAGAAGAGGTGAACTTCCTGGCTCCGTTCAAGTTCTACAAGGACGAGCCACGCATCGTTTTCATCCAAGCCATGATTTATCCGCAGGGCGAGAAACTGATTGCCGACTGCCGGCTGACAGGCCGGAGAAAGCTGGCCGGTCAATCCGAAGCCCAGGAGACAACTCACTTTACAGCGCGCGTTCGTCTGGCAAAACAAATACCGGAAGCGGCCACCGGGCCAAAGCCTCGTCTGTCGGCTGAAGCCATCGTGGTTGCCGCGCAGATCTATCGCATTTACTTCCACGGCCCTGCCTACCGCGTGGTTGAGAAAGCATGGTGGGACGGCGAGCACATGGTCGGCGAACTGATGCCGAACTTGCCAGAGGAGTGCGAGCCGTCCGATCCCCCAACCCTCATCAAGCCCAGGCTGATCGAGCTTTGCTTCCAGACCGCGGGTCTATGGGAAGTGGCGTCACGTGAGCGCATGGGCTTGCCGCGGCAGGTGAATGAACTTTCGTGGCTCCGTCCTCCTGATTCAGAAGGAAGCACTTTTTATGCGTTGGTCACGCCACATCCCGATCTCGGGACCTTCGATGCAGACGTGGTAGACGGAGAAGGAAATTGCTACTTGCGGCTGGAAGGCTATCGCACGACCGAAGTACCCTCCAGCGCGGACAGCGCACCGTTAAAGGCTTTGCACGACGCTCTGCTGTCGCAAACGGTCTCATAACCCTCGACCTGTTAGACGAGTTGAATGGTGATTGCTATGCAGCGGAAATTTGAACGAGTTGTCATCATTAATCGTGGCGAAGCCGCCATGCGTTTTATCCATGCTGCGCGGGAATTCAATCTGGAGCACGGCACTTGTTTGCGGACCATCGCGCTCTACACCGATCCTGACCGGAACGCGATGTTCGTTCGTCAGGCTGACGAAAGCGTACCGCTCGGTCCGCCTCAAATCGCTGATCCCGACACCCATCATCTCAAGAGTTGCTATGTCGACTACGCTCACCTCGAGCGTGCCTTGCGGCAGGCCCGTGCCGAAGCGGTTTGGGTGGGGTGGGGCTTCGTAGCCGAGCACGCCGAATTTGCCGATCTCTGCCGCGACATGGGGATCATCTTCATCGGCCCGGACGGCGACGTCATGCGGCGCCTGGGCGACAAGATATCTTCGAAGCGGCTCGCCGAACAGGCCGACATACCGGTGGCTGACTGGAGCGGCGGACCAGTGGAGACCCTGAGTGATGCCTGGCGGGAGGCCCAGCGCCTCGGATATCCCGTTTTCATCAAGGCCACTGCCGGCGGAGGCGGTCATGGCATTCGCCGCGTTAGTTCTCCCGGCCAACTCGACAAGGCCCTGGCCAGTGCCCGCGGCGAAGCATTCAAAGCGTTCGGGGATCCCACGGTCTTCCTGGAAAAAGTTGTAAGCGGAACGCGCCATGTCGAGGTCCAGATCATCGCGGACCAGCATGGCACGACTTGGGCAGCCGGGGTTCGCGATTGCACAATCCAACGACGCCAGCAAAAGATTCTCGAGGAGGCGCCTTCTCCTGCGCTGACCCGGGAACAGGATCAGGAGTTACGCCGGATAGCGGTCCGCATTAGTCAAGCGGCCAGATATCAAAACGCCGGCACGGTTGAATTCCTCTACGAACCGCGGACCAAGCGCTTCCTGTTCATGGAGATGAACACGCGCTTGCAGGTCGAACATCCGGTAACGGAGTGCACAACTGGGATCGACCTGGTCAAACTGCAGATTCATGTTGCGCAGGGGGGACGCCTGCAGGGGCACCCGCCAGTCACCACGGGTCACGCGATCGAGGTCCGACTGAACGCCGAGGATCCCAACAATGGATTCGCGCCATCGCCAGGCCTGGTTAAACGCTTCCGTTTGCTCACTGGGCCGGGTATCCGAATCGATACAGGAGTGGAAGAGGGCGATACGATTCCCGCCGACTTCGACTCGATGATCGCCAAAGTGATTGCCTTCGGCAAAGATCGGAAAGAGGCACTCGCAAGGCTGGAACGTGTGCTGCAGGAGAGCGTCATCGTCATCAAGGGAGGCGGCAGCAACCGCGCGTTCTTACTCGACCTGTTAAGCCGGAAGGAAGTACAGCGGGGTAAGGTCGACATCGGCTGGATGGACCGCCTCACTTCCAAGGGCAAGCACATTTCCCGCCGCCATCTCGACGTCGCTCTGATACAGGCAGCGATTGAGGCATACGAGGTGGAGCTTCGGATCGAGCAATCGCTCTTCTTCGCTTCGGCGCTGCGCGGCCGGCCGCAGGTTCGAGATGATATAGGCCGTGTGGTCGAATTGCGCTGTTTTCAAAATACCTACTCCATCAAAGTCCACCGCATGGGACTGCAGAAGTATCGCATTGAAGTGGACGGCTCCCGGATAGACGCCCGTGTGGAACCGGTGGGTCCATTCCAGCGGTGGCTCACAGTTTTCGGACAGCGGTACCGCGTAGTGGCGGTCGAGTATGGAGCGAGTTTCCGGATCGAAGTGGATGGCGTTTTGCATCGCATCGATCGCGATGATGGGGGCGTAGTGCGGGCGCCGTCGCCGGCCGTGGTCGTCTCCATCGCGGTCAAACCGGACGACATCGTCTCAGCGGGAGACCGCATAGCCGTAATCGAAGCCATGAAGATGGAGACGCAGGTCGTCGCCCCATTCTCAGGAAAGATTCGCCAAATAATGGCGATACCGAATGTTCAGGTGTCGACTGGGGATCCGCTCCTGCAGATCGAACCCTGTGTTCATCGTGAAAATACGAACGCGTGCGCCGAGCGAGTGTCTTTCGCCGCCGCCATTCCAGTCTACGGGGAAGCACAAACTGCCGCTCTTCGCTGGCAGCGGAGTCTTGACGACCTGCGACAGCTAACGCTGGGATTCGATGTCACTCCAGAGCAGGCGTCCCGGTTGGTTGCGGACTTGAAGGGGTTGGAGACAGCAGAATCGGACGCCGACGCCATACGTCGAGACGAAGATAACATTCTGAATATTTTCGTGGATCTTTGGTCGCTGTTCCGAAGAAAACCGCTAGCCTCTCACCAGCTGGGAGGCGAAGCGCCGAGCACGGAAGCCTATCTCTTCTCGTACCTGCGGGCGCTCGACGCCGGCGGCGATGCCCTACCTCCGGATTTCCTGCAAGCGTTGCAAAGGGCGGTGGCCCACTACGGAATCAGGAGTCTCGACCGCTCGACCGAGTTGGAAGAGTGTTTGCTGTGGATCTACAAGTCACACCAGAGGGCGGAGCAGCAAATCGCTCCCATTCTTGCGGTTCTGCGCCGCCGCCTTGCCCAGTTGAACGGCAACCTAATGTGGGCGGATGAGGCATTCCACGTACTGCTGGATCGCCTGGTCTCCATCACACGGGAGTTGTTTCCTGGCGTCAACGATCTGGCCCGTGAACTTCGTTATCGTTGCTTCGAGCAGCCATTCTTCGAGGGCGCTCGCAGGCGGGTTTACGAAACGATGGAGGAACACCTCGACTATCTGGCGGCCCATCCCGGCGCCCTGGACGTGCAACAAAACGTGCGTGCCCTGGTGGAATGTCCTCAGCCCCTCGCCAGTCTGCTTGCCCGACGATTTCTTAATGCGTCGCCCGCGATGCGTCAGACCATGATGCAGATTGCCACGTCCCGGTATTACATGCGACGGCTGACAGACTTCCAGACTCTGTCCATCGACGGCCAGTGCTTTGCCAAGGCTGAGTACGACGAGGATGACAAACACATGCACGTGTTCATGGCCTATTCCGAGTACTGTCAGCTCGATAAAGCCATGCACGCCCTGTTCCGGCTCCTCGGAGAAGTGCCGGCCGGCGATGGCATTGTGCTCGATTTCTTTACCTGGGAACAGAATGAGCTTCCCGATGCCGAACAAATCCAAAGCGAGATCGATGCGCTCATCAACTCGATCGAATTCGCTCGCCCCGTTCATCGCATCGTTGTGGCTGTCACCGGCGCCCACAGCGAGCCGGGTGTGGGCGGCATACGACACTTCACGTACGAACATTCTGGCAGCGGTTATCAGGAAGTGAAGCTCTTCCGCGGAGTTCATCCCATGATCGGCGAACGTCTACATCTGTGGCGGCTCAAGAATTTCAAGATCGATCGCCTGCCGTCGGTTGAGGACGTTTACCTGCTGCACGCGGTGGCCAACGATAACCCCAAGGATGAGCGGCTATTTGCCGTGGCTGAGGTGCGCGACCTGACGCCGGTAAGGGACAAGAAGCGGAAGATCGTGCAGTTGCCCCATCTGGAGCGAATGTTCTCTGAGGCGGTTGCGGCCATACGTCAATATCAGATGAAGCGTTCGGCGCGCGAGAGACTGTACTGGAACCGCATATTTCTTTATGTATGGCCGACACTGAGCCTGAAGCCGGACGAAGTGAACGACATCGTCCATCGCTTGTCGCCGATGGCGGATGGGCTTGGACTAGAGCAGGTAGTCGTTCGCATCCGCATACCCAATGCGCGTACGGGCGAGTTGCGCGATAGCGTGATGCGCATCTCTGCACCAGGCGATTCCGGACTGCTGATGACATTCCGTCCTGCAAGCAAATTGCAGCCACTGACGCCCTTGACAGCCTACGAGCAGAAGGTTGTGAAGATGCGGCAGCGCGGGTTGCTCTACCCGTTTGAGATTGTGAAAATGCTCACTCCATCCAACATGGAGACCTCGGCGGACTTCCCGCCCGGACAGTTCACGGAGCACGATCTGGATGCTGAGGGCGATCTCGTTCCAGTCGACAGGCCCTACGGCCAGAACACTGCCGGCATCATCGTCGGGACGATTCGCAACTTCACCGATAAGTATCCCGAGGGCATGAAGCGAGTGGTGCTGCTGGGCGATCCCAGCAAAGAACTGGGAGCCCTCGCCGAGCCCGAATGCCGCCGTATCCTTGCCGCCTTGGATTTGGCGAAGGAAATGCGAGTTCCGTTGGAATGGTTCACGCTTTCGGCCGGTGCGAAGATCTCGATGAACAGCGGCGTGGAGAACATGGACTGGATCGCCCGCGTATTGCGCCGCATCATCGACTTCACCCAGGCCGGCGGCGAAATCAATTTGGTGGTGAACGGCATCAATGTCGGCGCGCAGCCCTACTGGAATGCGGAAGCCACCATGTTGATGCACACACGCGGCATCCTAATCATGACGCCGAAAGCGGCTATGGTCCTGACCGGCAAGCGCGCTCTGGATTTCTCCGGCAGCGTATCAGCCGAAGACAACCAAGGCATCGGAGGTTACGACCGCATTATGGGCTTCAACGGGCAGGCGCAATATTTCGCCCGCGACATCGCCGACGCCTGCCACATCCTGTTGCAGCACTACGACCACACTTATATCGCGCCGACGGAGCGCTTCCCGCGCAGGGCCGTGACTTCGGATTCCTTCGAACGGGATGTGCGGCTCTACCCACACGGAGGGGAGGGCTTTGCCAGGGTTGGCGATATTTTTTCAGATGAAACGAATCCTGGCCGCAAAGCATCGTTCGAGATTCGTAAGGTCATGAGGGCGGTTTCTGATCAAGACCATGCGCCTTTGGAACGTTGGTCCGGACTACGGTCCGCAGAAACGGCTGTGGTTTGGGACGTTCACGTTGGCGGATATCCAGTGTGCATGCTGGGCATCGAGTCCAGACCACAGCCACGTTTCGGACTCGTTCCCGCAGACGGACCGGAGAATTGGACTGGCGGCACGCTGTTCCCGCTCTCCTCCAAGAAACTGGCTCGAGCCATCAATTCTGCCAGCAACAATCGGCCACTGGTGGTGCTCGCGAATCTGTCGGGATTCGACGGCTCGCCGGAATCCATGCGCTGCCTGCAGTTAGAGTATGGAGCAGAGATCGGCCGGGCAGTCGTCAACTTTAATGGCCCGATGGTATTTTGCGTGGTCTCGCGCTATCACGGCGGTGCTTACGTGGTTTTCTCCCACGCTTTAAACGAGCAGTTAGAAGTGATCGCCCTGGAAGGAACTTATGCGTCGGTCATTGGAGGTGCTCCAGCGGCGGCCGTGGTCTTCGCCGGCGAGGTCGATGCCCGGGCCAAGAAAGATCCGCGGATTGAAGCGCTGGCCCAGGCCATGAACCAGGCGCAGGGCGCTGAGAAGAATCGCCTGCGCACCGAATGGAGCGAATTGTTCAAGGTAGTGCATTCCGAAAAGTTGGGCGAAATGGCCGCCGAATTCGATCGTATCCACAGCGTGAATCGCGCTCTGGAAGTGGGTGCTTTGCATAAGATCATTCCTCCCCAGCAGCTGCGGCCTTACCTGATCGCCGCAATCGCCCGCGGCATTGCCAAGGATGAAGGAACGCGGTCCGGTAAGAAGGCAGTCGAGCGCTCGGATATAGCAGAAAACGAAGTCGCCGTTCTGCAGGCGGATTGATGGAAGTACGCTGGTTGGAACAATCGCTGGCCGATGTGAGTGAACAGGACGACTGGCTCGGTCCGCGGGAACGATCGCACCTGGAGACTCTGCGTTTTCCGAAGCGGCGGGCCGACTGGCGACTGGGCCGCTGGACCGCAAAACATGCGGTGGCTTGCGACTTGAACCTTTCGCCCACCGCTGAGCGTCTGGCCTATATTGAAATACGGTCTGCAGCCTCCGGGGCTCCCGAGGTATTTCTGGGTAACCACCCGGCAAACCTTACGATCTCGATCAGCCATCGCGCTGGAATAGCAGCGTGTGCTGTCGGAGAAAGCGGAGCAATGCTAGGTTGCGATCTGGAGATTGTGGAGCCGCGCAGCGATGCCTTTGTCTCTGACTATTTCACCGCCGAAGAACAAGAAGTCGTTCGACAAGCCTGTCCGGCAGATCGATTCACCTTAATCGCATTGATTTGGAGCGCAAAGGAAAGCGCCTTGAAAGCACTCCACGCCGGTTTGCGAATTGATACGCGCAGTCTATCAGTTGTACTGGACGATCCAAATATGGCGGTCATTCATGGCTTCCAACCGGCAGCGCGCGATGATCTTGCCGCGATACCCCATTCGTCTCCGCTTTGGCGCACCTTGCGTGTTAATTACATCCCGCAGCATATCTTTCAGGGTTGGTGGTTCCGATGCGCCGATCGCATACGCACAGGAGTCAGCCTTCCACCGTCCCCACGGCCAACGTGGTCTAGTTTCAGCCAAAGAGGACAGCCCGAAACACTGACGTCGATGGAACCGAGTTTCGGGACAATTCTGGATAAATAGAGCCGATACGGAAAATCGGAAGCGCCTAACTACTGACACCTAGCAGACGAGCAACAGGAGAGTCCCCCCTTTTCGCACCACCTTCTTATCAGTGACTCACTCTTAAGGCAGCTGAATGTATCGATACTCTACGGATAGCTCTGCTACGTCGTTCGGTCACGGAGACAGAGATTCACGCACTCCACTCCTCTCAGTGACCTCATCGTGAGAACCGCTATTACTAAAAGGTATCCTTGCCCATGTGGGATACCGTTCGTTGGCGGGGACAAACATCCTTCCGCCGAAACCTGCTCGTGAGAAGAGGCTGAGCCAGTAATTTATCCCTTGATAGTGTTCGGCCGTGGGGGTTGTTGAGGTCAGCTTTCTCGATTACCACGCTTACCTCTGCTCGCGAATTGTCCCTGTGAATTTGTGGCATAGTATTTGCCGAGCGCATTCGTCATCGAGGTCACAGCCTCAGGAGGAATATTGTTCCGTACGGTGAATTTATTTATCGCAACCGCACTGTTGAGCTTGGTAGCCCCTGCCCAGACGCAGCCGGCAAAGATCTCGCAACCGTCAACTCAGACCCCGGCCGACGACTGGATCACGATCAGCAACGGCTACGCAAGGCTTTTGACCGATGTGTCATTTGCGCACCATCCGGAAGCTGGATCTCAGCAGGGCCTGAGCCAGTACGACAGCAAGGTTGGGCAGCCCACCTTGGCTGACGAAGACCAGGAACGGCAGGAAATGCAAGCCGTTCTTCTCAAGCTGAAAGCGGCTGCCGCCGAGAAGCAGCCAAGTCAGGTCTACGAAGACCTGCAGATCATGATCGACCGGGTTCAACTTGACTTTAAGCAAGAGGACTACAGTCGCGCGCATGAGGTGCCCTACTTCAACGCCAGTGGTCGCGTTTTCGGTGGACTGCATATCCTCCTGGACGAACAGACGCCAGCCGAGCGCCGGCCCGCCGCCGTGGTGCGGATCCGCGAGTATGCCGGCCTGGAGCCGGGTTACAAGCCGCTCACTGAGATTCTGAAGCAACGGGTCATGGAGCAGATGGCCAAGCCCGGCGCGATCTATCCCGCGAAAGTCGAGATTGAGACCGAGATGGGACGCAATTCCAACTATATCGACGGCATCACGTCGTTGATGGAGAAGTACAAGCTGACGGAATGGCAGGAGCCATATGCCACGCTAAAGAAACAGCTGACCGACTATGACGCGTGGGTGCGGACGGAAGTATTGCCGAAAGCGAGAACCGACTTCCGCCTGCCGCCCGAGGAGTACGCGCTCGACTTGCAAAGCTATGGGATCGACATTCCGCCAGAGCAGATTGCAGCCATGGCGCATCAAGCGTTTATCGAGATACAGGGCGAGATGAAAGGTATCGCCGCCAAAATCGCTAAAGAGCGCGACCTTCCCTCAAGCGACTATCGCGATGTGATGCGCGAGCTGAAGAAGAAGCAACTGGTCGGTGAGGCGATTCTGCCTTTTTACGAAGAACGCCTGAAGCAGATCGAAAAGATCATCGTCGAGCAGCAGATCGTAACTTTGCCAGATCGGCCAGCGAAGATCCGCATTGCCACGGCCGCGGAGACCGCACAGCAGCCCGCGCCGCACATGCAGCCTCCGCCGTTCCTGCATAACACCGGGCAGAAGGGCGTGTTCGTGCTGCCGCTCAACATTCCTGCTGCGCCGGGCCAGCCCGCGTCCGAAAAATACGATGACTTCACCTTCGATGCTGCGGCCTGGACACTGACCGCGCACGAAGCGCGGCCGGGACATGAATTGCAGTTCGACTCGATGCTGGAGCACGGCGTCTCACTAGCGCGCGTGCGCTTCGCCTTTAACAGTACGAATGTTGAAGGTTGGGGATTGTATTCTGAATACCTCATCAAGCCGTACATGCCTCTGGAGGGCCAACTGGTATCGCTGGACTACCGCCTGCTGCGGGCGGCGCGGGCATTTCTCGATCCCGAGTTGCAGAGCGGAAAGATTACGACTGCCGATGCCTATCGGGTGCTCCAGGATGACGTAGTGTCCTCGCACGCATTTGCCGAAGAAGAGGTCGAGCGCTATACCTATCGGGCTCCTGGGCAGGCCAACAGTTACTTTTATGGCTATACCAAGCTGATTGAACTGCGCGAAGACACGGAAAAGACGCTCTCCGCAAGAGCAGTAAAGTTCGATCAGAAAAAGTTCCACGATTTCATTCTGGCGCAAGGTCTGCTGCCGCCGAATCTCATGCGCCAGGCGGTGATGGAGCAGTTTGTGCCGGCGCAGAAGTAATGCAGACTTGGACGTCGACTAGGAGACTTCCGGCGCTTCGGACAGCTCGAGCGTTGAAAATGAAACAGGCCCAGCGCTTTGGCTTTGGGCCTGTCTGACTTGTGAAGCCTTCCTGCTACGTGGCGCTCGTGCAGCTCTATTGCGCGGAGCAGACTCGGATCGATAGAGGATGGCGGGATGTATTGACGCTCACTTACGTGAGCGTCTTACACGGCGGACATGGGTGGTAACTTCATCAACGCATTTCCCCGGCCTACAGTAGTACTCGCTGAGATGGACCGCCGTGCAAGTCGGGATCTTCGTTCAAGTTCAGCCAATAAAGCCGGAACTCCGAAGCGAGTTGGTCCAGTTCTGACGGTGTTTGTGGTTTGGCCAGGTAGGAATTCACTCCCAGATCGTAGGCGCGATTAATGTCGGCCGGGAACTTGGACGAAGTCAACATTACGACGGGTAGCCGACGCACGGCAGACGCCTGGCGCCGCACCCACTCGAGCACTTCAAAGCCTGAGCGGCGAGGCAACTTGATATCCAACAAGACAACCGACGGCATCGGATAGGCGGCCCGGTTGTCATAGGGAGAGTCGCCCGCCAGATACGCAATCGCATCGTCCCCGTTTGAAAGCCGATGCACTGTGACATCGCTGTTCAGCTTGTTGAAAGCCCGCTGAATCAAGCGAACGTCAGCGGGGTCATCTTCAACAAGCAGTATGGACTCATGAGGCATTATTCGTTTCCTTCGCCCTTCGTGGCCACACGCTCCAACTGCACCCAGAACGTACTTCCCTGCCCGACTTCGGACTCGAGCCCGCAAGAGCCGTTCATGCGGGCAACCGCCCGCTTTACGATGGCCAACCCGATACCGCTACCAGCAAAGGTATCGCGATCATGGAGACGCTCGAACACATTCCAGATTCGCTCGCGGTACTGAGGAGCAATACCGATGCCGTTATCCCTGACGCTCAAGCGGACGTGCTTGTCGTCCGCTTCGGCCGTGACGCAGACCTCGCAATGACCCTCCGGCTGGCTAAATTTGAAAGCGTTAGACAGCAGATTGACAATCACCTGTACGAGCACGACCGAGTGGGCACACACGGTCAGGTCTGGTGCGACCTCTACCTGCAACGTCGAGTCAGGCGGGCGCTCGATCTGCACCAGAGCTCGATCGACGGCGCTCAACAGTTGAATAGGCGCAAAAGGGATGTCAATGCGGGCGACGCGCCCATATTCCATGAGGTCTTGGATCATGGAGTTCATGCGAGCCGCGGCTCCGGTGATTTCACCGAGATAGTCGTTGGCCTCGGCGTTTAACTGGGAGCCATAGTCTTCCTTCAAGATGTCGGCGAAGCCGGCGATTGCGCGAAGAGGAGCTCGCAAATCATGGGAAACCGAATACGCGAAGGCTTCCAGCTCCGCGTTAATTTGTTCACGTTCGCGAACCTGGAGCTCCAACTCTTCGGAGTGCTGCTGGAGAGACTCCAGGAGTTTCCTGCGCTCCGTCAGGTCGCGGGTAATTTTGCAGTAGCCGTAGAGTGTTCCCTCTTCATCTCGCAGGGGTGTTACCACGACGCTTGCCCAGAATCGGGTGCCATCCTTGCGATAGCGCCAGCCTTCACCCTCAAAATGCCCCTCTGCTTCGGCGGTCTTCAGTACTTGTTGCGGCAATCCCGTCGCACGGTCGTCGACTGAGTAGAACTTCGAAAAGTGCTGGCCGATGATCTCATCAGCCCTATAGCCCTTCAGTCGCTCCGCGCCCAAATTCCAGCTCCCAACGTTGCCATTCACATCCATGAAGTAGATGGCGTAGTCGAGTACGCCTTCGATTAAAAGCTTGTGGCGAAGTTCGGAGGCCCTGCGCTCGGTCAGATCGCGCGTAATCTTGCCAAAACCAAGCAATTGGCCTTCGTCATCCAGCAGGCGGGTAATGACGACGCTGGCCCAGAAACGCGAGCCGTCTTTGCGCAGGCGCCATCCCTCATCTTCGAAGCGTCCCACCTCAGACGCAATGCGCAGTTCGTAGCCAGGCTTATCGATGGCAAGGTCCGGCGCCGTATAGAAGATGCTGAGGTGTTTCCCGATGATCTCGTCGGCTTTGTAGCCTTTCAGCAGTTCCGCCCCGGAATTCCAGGAAGCGATGTTGCCCTTGGGGTCGAGAACGAAAATGGCGTAGTCGGTGACACTGGAGATCAGGTGCCGGAAAATATCTTCAGAGCGCAGATTCTGCTTTGAGTTTGGATGGGTAGAGGAAAGCGAGTTGGGCATTAAAACCCCAGAAGCGAATTTCCGGCACTCAGATAGATGATGCGAGACTACGCCGGGTTGTTAGCCTCATCGAGCGAAGCCTCTCTCGCTTGATTCAGGTTTAAACCTTAGCAGCTTTTGATACTGATGGGTAGTTCAAGCGGGTGTGGGGTTGCGAGTAGAATGGCCCGACGTGGTAAGGCTGCCCGAAAGTGTGCAGGGGTCAAACACCCAAATGAAACCTGATATCCATGTGGCTGCGTTTCGCAACGGAGACCACATATGCCTCTTCTATCGAGACGTCGAGGAACAGCTTTCGACTGCCGTGCCTTTTGTTCAGCTAGGATTGCTGCGTGGCGAATGCTGCCTTTGCGTACTGCCTGATGACCGCATGGGCAGCTTCATGTCGTATCTTCGTGGCGCCGGTGTGGACACCGAAAAAGAGATTGCACGGGGAGCATTACTTACTGCCAAACCTGAAGATAGTTATCTCAGCGGTGGCAGCTTCGACCGAGGTCAAATGGTGAGCTTCCTGGATAGCCATATGCACGAAGCTCTGCGAGCCGGCTTCACCGGGTTTCGCGGCACAGGTGATCTGAGTTGGGCTGTGAAAGACACCAACACTTGTGGCCATGTTTCCGAATACGAAGCCATGCTCGATAGCTATTATCCGGGAAAGCCGGCACTCGGAATTTGCATGTACGACGCTAATCTTCTGGATGAGGCGCAACTGAATCGCATCATCGCAGCGCACCGCCTGGCGCTGACCGTTCCCAGCACGAACAAGCGTGCCATCCGCATCCGCAACGGAGTCGCCTTCGGAGACGTCATCTTCGATCGCGCGTCGGCTCACCTGTTCCACTACACGGTGCAGAAGACCGGTCGCAACGAATTATTCAGCGTCGGGCAGGAAGAGACGCTGACAGCGGCGATGGATGCCGTCGAGGCCGCGCTACTGTCCTTGCAGCGGGCAACTTGCTGATCCTTTACCTTGTGCGAGTCGAGTGGTAGCCGACGACCCCGCAATCAATCCTTCCTTGCCCTTTTGGTTTCTACCGACTATGTTAAAGATTCGTTACACAACTGGTTCCCGACCTCACCGATGCGCTTTCGAGCTCTGACCGCCGTAATCCTTCTTTCCCTTACCGGTTGTTCCCTGGCTTCAGCACAGGCCCGAACCCTGATAACCAATTCGCCCGGGGCCATCATCCTGCCCAACGAGGCCGGGCGCCGCATCATTCTCGGTGCGGTTCTGCTGGGCAAACCGCGTTCTTTTTCGATGTTTAACGTTCAGGCGACGGGCACCATCAATCCTGATCCCGAGCTGAATGGAGCGTCGTTTCAATTGGAATTTCTCATCTGCGATCAGCCTGACTGCAGCGGCGACCTGCATTGGCCAATGCGTATCCTACCCCAGGCCGATGCCGCCGGCGGCGCACAGGTGCTGGCCACGCGCTCCTTCGGGGTCAGCACGCATAACGTCGAGCCGGTAATCCTCACCGACGTGCGACCGAAACCTGCGACCGGTGTTTTGTTCCTCGCCGCCACCCTACGGGTCCTGCACAGTCCAGCGAACTTGTCATTCGCCGCCAAACTCAATCTGCTGCGCGTCGACCTGTTGCCCTGACTCGCCGTATCTAAGTCCAGACTCTTCAGTTCTTCCAAGCTGCTGTACACTCGTCGCTTCAAGGACGGTCATGAAGCTGCTCACCAAGTTCAATCTGATTTTGATCGTGTTGTTTGGCGCATGTGGCCTGATCATTGCCGCGGTCGCCTATCAGTTCCTCATCAACAACGCTCGCCGCGAGGTAATGCAGGAGGCCGAGCTGATGATGGCGAGCGCCAAGTCTGTTCGCGACTACACGGCTGACGACCTCGCGCCGCTGTTGGAGCAGACTCCCAAGCATCAGACCGTGTTCCTTCCGGAGACGGTGCCTGCCTTCAGCGCGCTGGCAACCTTCAACCACATTCACCAGAAATATCCGGATTACGAGTACCACGAAGCCACGCTGAATCCGACGAACCTGACGCATCGAGCGCTGGATTGGGAAGCCGACGTCATCAACTACCTTCGCGATCACCCCGACAAACAGGAGATTGCCGGTGAACGGGTTGCGGAAAGTGGACGTGTACTTTATCTGGCCACGCCAATTGCAGCCGACCCGTCATGCATGCAGTGTCACAGCGTGCCGTCCGCGGCTCCAGTGGCCATGATCGCGAAGTATGGATCGCAGCATGGCTTCGGCTGGAAGCCGGGCTCGGTGGTCGCCGCGCAGATTGTTTCGGTTCCGATGTCGCTACCTGTGCAGGTTGCTAGTCTGGCGTTTCGCCAGCTCCTGCTCTATCTCATCCTCGCCATGGTGGCCACGATAATAGCCCTTGATATCGGCGTGTACTACATTGTCATACATCCGTTGAAGCTGGTATCCCAGACCGCGGATCGCGTGAGTCGGGGTGACAAAGACGTCCCGCGTCTCGAGGTTAAAGGCAAGGACGAGATTGCTACTGTGACCGAATCGTTCAACCGGATGCGGGTTAGCCTGGAGAAAGCAATCAAGCTGCTTGGAAGCTAGCGGCGAACGGCAGCCAGAAACTTTTCGCGCTGTGCTCGACCATCGATCTCTTCGGCAACCGCCTGATACAGCTCTTCCATCGAGCCACACTGACCGGCACTGCGGTGAACGACGATTTCTGCGATAGGCCCGATATAGGCAGCGAGCTCTCGCGATACCCGATGTACGCCGGCTGCATCGAGATTGACACTTCGAGCGGGAGATTCCGGCTTCGACCCAGAGCCCATGCTCGGCCACAACGCTTTGATCAGCACCTGCACGTCCGACTTCCAGCGAGGATGCGTCAATTCAACGGCATTGCGATAGGAGAGGTCCGCAACATCAGTGGGTAGCTGCTCCGCCCGCGGCATTTTGGCCCCGCGCAGAAGCACCGGAACCACCGCAATGTCGCGACGCAAAGCCGCCGAGATTTCGAGGCGAACATAGTCGGCGACGTTATCCAGTCGACGGTTTCCGTGCTCGTCCGCCGCGTTCAGCCACTCAGGCCCTATCAACGCGAGCAGGACGTCGCAATTCCCCACACTGTCGCTGATGGCTTTTCTGAAGTCAGAGCCAGCATCGATGGCGGCCACGTCCATGAAAACGGCTTGCTGGCCAAATTCCTTCACCAGTTCGTCGAACAATCGCCCGGCTTCACCTTGAGAGTCGCTGCGTCGATAGCTGATGAAAATTGCGCCCAATTGGAATTACCCGTAACCCGGAATCAACCTAGTTCTTGTCTTTTGGTTCCTGTTGCACCGACGCCCACTTGGCATGCTCCTGCGAGACCAGCGACTCGATGCGTTCTGCCAAAAGCGCGCGAGGGTCAGCCACGTTGGAGTAAGGAGCGGCATGTCCGAGAAAAACGAATTTCTCGTGCTTCAGCTCTTCGCACGTCGAGCGATAGCTGATCCAGTTCTGTTGATACTGGTTGAGATGGAGCATCCCTTCCAGGACCGTGATTAACACGCCAAGACCAGCGGTTACATAGGTCATATATCCCATCCTGAAAACGGCAATAAATGGGATCAGAGCGGCGGCAACGATCTCCGTTACTTTGATGCGTTTAAAAATGCGCTGATTGGTCGTGCTCCTGTGGTCGTACCAGGCGATTTGGTCCTCGAGCCGAGCGATGATGGGATCGACCGGAGAGCTTGCAGGTGAGGGCGTGCTCATGGACGCTCATTCTAAGTCTTGCAGGCACGAAAACAAAGCAATACGACGCAGTTTCGAGTCTGCCTATTTAGCAACGAGCACCAAGAAGTAATCCATCTTGTCAGCTTTCACCAGATCATCATGCTCGTCCAGCAGACGATATCCCGCCTCGCCTGCCTCGCGCAGAACCACATCCTTGTTGATCCCATGGTCCGTGCCGTTACCGTTTCGCTCGATAATGCCGATGCGCGCATCAGGCTTCAGTGACGCGCGCAGGTTGCGCAGCAATACAACCGGCTGTGCGACCTCGTGATAGACCTTCAGAAACAGTACAGCGTCGACGCTGTCCGGCGGCAGCTCCGGATTGTCCGGTTTGCTGAGGATGGTTTTGATATTGCCAAGGTTCTCTTTGCGAGCGCGACCGTTGATGTAGTCGATAGCCTCGGGATTAATATCGACCGCGTACACCTTGCCGCTATTAGTTACCCGCTGCGCAGCGCGAACGGTGAACCATCCTGAACCGGCGCCGATGTCGGCAACATTTTTGCCCGGCGCGATTCCGAGGGTGTTCATCACCTGGTTGATGTGAAGCTTCTGGTCACGTCCAGGAGATTCGAAGATCGACAGATCGCCGGTATACGGCGTGCTGGTGGGCCGCTGCTGTTCTGGCTGAGGTGTTGTTGACTGTGCGACGAGCGCCGGTGCGGATGTCAACGTGCAGAAGAGGACTAGCGCGCAGAGGCCGAAAGAGCGACGAGACTGCATTCCAAACATCAAGTCCATCATCGCATTGCAAAGCTGATCGTGGGGTGCAGCTTGCCACGCTTTTCTGCGGTACGACAGCCTTGTTAATTGCCGGCGCCTTGCAGCAAGCCGTAGACATTGACCTGGTTCGCCGTTCCGACAAAGACTTTGCCGCCGGCAACGGTCGGGACCGTGAACTTCGCAGCCTGGCCGGCGCTATCGCGCGTCGCGCGCTGGCTCGAGTTGTACAACTCGCGGCCGAGATTCCTCGCATCGTAAGCGTGGAGAACCGCCGGCCCCTGGTGCGTCTGGTAATAAGCGTCGTTGTCGACCGCCCAGACGATCCCGTTGGCATTGCCATTCGCCGAAACGCTAACCGTGCTGCGCGTGAGGTGATAAATCGCGGCGCTCTGCGACGTTGGATTGGCTGAAATCGTGCCGTTGTGGATGCTGAACGACTTGATTCCTTCCTTTCTCGGGCTGATGCCGGCACCGAAATACACGTGTCCGTTCCAGTAGGTCGGGGTACCCATCTGCTGCCTAAGTTGTCCGGAGATTTCCTGCACCACCTGCGGATTGGCGCGGCCTTCAAAATACGCTCCCAGATTATCCCGGTTCAGAACGTAAATGTGACCGTTCTTTGCACTGGTAATGGCCAGGTGCGGATAAGCGCCGACCTGATCGGGCAGCAGCATCACGCCGGCCGAGCCAAGATCGAGATCGTCCTGCGCCATCCTGGCTTGAGTCGAAGGGGTGAAGAAATCTGCGAGCGCAAGGCCCCGAGCTCCCGGCTTCAGCTTGACGATGCTGTCGCCGAAGTTCGTGCCCGGCTGCTCGCCGAAAGCATCAAACGGCCCATTGGCGGTCGAAAGATACAGATTGCCTTGGTGATCGGCCGAGACCCCGCAACCGCTCATCCAGATGCCACCTTGATATCCATTGGGAGTCGAGACCCACGCGCCGCTCTGCCGCATAGTCGTCGCGTCGTAAGCGATGACCCATCCGTGATACAGACCGTAATCGGCGTTGGAGGCGAACGCTATGTAGATCTTGCCTTTGGAAAGCAGCAGTGCTGCACGCTGCAATTGCAGATGCGATGCGAAATTCAAGATGCCATCGTCGGCATCCTGCGCTACCCCGGGATAGGTGGCCTGGATGACGCGCGGTCCGCCGAACTTCTCGGCTCCAGAGGTCAGGTCGAGCGCGTGCAAACGGTGATAAAACGCGCCGTTTTCTTTGGTCGCTGCCACCACATAAACCGTATTGCTACCAACGTCGATTACAGGCGTGCTGGTAATGCCGATCTCCGGCAAGATATCGCTGGCGTTCACATCACTGGGGGCCACAGTTGTGATGCCCGCGTCCGGATTGAGAAAGCTCACTTGCCAAAGCGGTGTCGGTGCAGGCGAGTCGGCATCGAATGCGTAAACGCTGTCGTGTTGCGTCGCCACGATTACGACATTATGAATGCCATTTCCGGGAATCGCGACCTGGGGCATGTATAGCGGTTGGGCGTAGACGTAACCGTCAACCGGAAACGAGTAGAGCCTGCCAAAGCGAGCGACATTCACGTTGTCGGGTGTGAGCGTGGTTTCCAGCGTGTTCTGGCCGGTGCGCGCGTTGTCGTTGTGATAGGTCGCCACCACCGGCAGTCCCGAGGCCTCCAGCGCCTCGACCGTCATCGCGCGCGCACGCGGCAATGCACTGGCGAGAAAAAACTCATCTGTAGTTTGCGCGAAGCTCGTCTGGTAGACCTGCCATCCCAGCGCCACTGCCAGGATTGTGCCGACGGACAACAACTGTGAGCGGTTCCGCGAAAGGGCTGCTACATTGCGCCAGTTGCGCAGCAGAAGATAGGTCAGCACGCCCAGGCTGAGACATAGCAGACTCAGCGTGGGGACAAATCTTACAAAGTGGGGCGTCAGATGTTGAACCATGAGCAGGGTCGTTCGCTGCGCTCACAACAGACTTGCTAACCCGCACTGCCGGAAAAAGTGGCGCACAGGCCGATTACGGATGCTCCGAGCGCAGCACGACTTTCAAGCGCAACAGCCTTTCATTTCACACGTGCAGTTATTACGATGCGAGTCGCACTCTGAAATGATGCTGGCGGCCAGTTCGAAGACGCTCTCATGAATCATAAATGATTGTTAAGAATTGTTGCCTCTTCCAACCCAGCTTCCGTGGGATTCGGTGTCGCAAATCGGCAATGGCTCCCCATCCATTGGCACCGCTTGGCATGTAAAATCAACGCATGGCTTTCCGCGGCGGCAGTGACGCAAACCATAAAGGCCGGACTCCTCCTCCGGACGATACTCACCAGGAAGCAAACTACCTGAAGATGCTTGGCGAGAAACAGCGGCCTGTGCGCATCAAGCTGATGGGCGGCGAGGTGGTGCGCGGCTGGATCGAGTACTACGATCGCCGTATGGTCCGGCTCACGCGCGAGGGCGCGCCCAATCTTTTCATCTTCAAGCACGAGATCGCCTACATCGCGGAAGATACCATCCGCAAGGCGCGTCCTGAGGGCACTGCGGCGCCCCGGACCGGCACGGCGCAGAATGGCCAGGAATGAGCCGCTATCTCTTCGAACTCGAACCGATTGCGCGTGAAGCCGGCGCCCTGGTGATGCGTTACTTTGCGCAGCACGTGACGATTGAATACAAGGGAGATGTCGACCTGGTTACGGTTGCGGATCGCTCATCGGAAAAGCTGATCGTCGAGCGACTGCAAGCGCGTTGGCCGGAGCACGGCATCGTGGGAGAAGAAGGCACACGCAGCGAAACCGATGCCGAGTATCGCTGGTATGTCGATCCGCTGGATGGCACGACGAATTTCGCACACGGCTATCCGGTCTTTTGCATTTCGATTGCACTGGCGCGGCGAGATGGTCAACTCGAAGCGGGTGTCCTGTACGACCCAACGCGCGACGAAATGTTCGCCGCCGAACGTGGCGCGGGCGCTGTCATGAACGGCAAGCCTATACAGGTCTCGAAGACGACGACCTTAGCGGAGTCGATTCTCGGCACAGGATTTCCCAGCCACAAACGCCACAAGAATCCCAACATTCACTTCTACCACCAGCTCACTCTGCGCTCGCACGGCGTGCGACGCGCGGGCTCGGCCGCGCTCGATCTCGCCAACGTCGCATGCGGACGCTATGACGGATTCTGGGAGTTCAACCTGAATCCGTGGGACACCGCTGCCGGCGTACTGCTCGTTCAGGAGGCTGGAGGCACGGTAACGCGCTTCGACGGAACTCCGTTCCGTCTAGACAGCCGCGAGGTTCTGGCGACCAACGATCTCATTCATCACGAACTGCTGACCAACTTCGCCGAAATGTTCGCCGGACGTGGCCTGGAAGAGCTGCCGTCGGTAGCCGAATATGTCCGGACGCGGGAGTAGCGCCAGCCGCCTTCTCGTCACACACTCCCTGTGACGTGCGGTAAAATCTAGTAGTGAACAATTCGCTGTTGAACCGTACCGTTGAGAAGCGCCCTGACATGGTCCGTCTGCAGGGGCGAGTCCTTTTCCTGACCGAAGATCCCGAGCTCATCAAGAAGCAGCTTGCCGGCGAAGACCTGCCCTGGGACACGCAGCACCCGGAGCGCAATCCCAAGCTGCGCGACGACATCTCCACCGACGAGATCACCCCCGCGCACATCTGCTTCTTCTTTGATGAAACGCTGGGCGAGTTCCCCTACACCGGCCTGAAGTGCGGCAATGAAACGCCAATCAAGCGCGGGGACGTCAAGAAAGGCGGCTTCGTCGCCGCTGTCAGCGGCAAGCGTCGCGGCAAGGGTTCCAGCCGCGAGCAGTCGCCATACGCCGAGATGTCGGCCGGCATCAAGCTGGTGATTGCCGAAAATATCGAGCGCATCTACAAGCAGAACTGCCAGAACCTCGGGGTGCTGACGTCGACCGACTTCAGCATGATCGACCGGATCCGTGCCGGCGAAGAGATTCCTCTAATGAAGTTCACCGAGGGTGAGGACGAAATTACGCGCCAGGTAATCGAATACGGCGGGCTGTTTCCGTTTAACGTCGCGCGTATGCAGGGCAAGGTTTTTCTCCCACCAATTACGACCAAGCCCAGGCCAATGACCATCGCGGAGAAGATCTTCGCGCGCCACATGCTGCATAGTACCAATCAGGTCGGCGTTGAGGCCGTAAAACCGGGAGACACCGGCTTCGCGCGCACCGACCTCCGCTTCAGCCACGAATACGTCACTCCAATGGCCGCGATCTTCTTCGAGCACTTTCTAGGCAAGACCGAGCCGGTTACCGACGCGAAGACCATAATGTTCTTCCGCGACCACCTGACCTTCCTGGACGAAGTGTTGTCGGAAGAGAAGCGGAAGATGGGGCTGCTGGACCTGGCGACGCAATTGAAGTTGAAGCAGGAAGATTTCGCCAAATCGCGTGGCATCAAGCTGCACGGCGAACTGAAGGACCGCAAGGGATCGGAAGGCATCTGCCACTCCATCGTTACGGAAAGCTATGCCCTGCCGGGCCAACTGAATGTCGGTAGCGACTCGCACACCCCGCACGTCGGTGCGATGGGCTGCGTGGCCTTCGGTATCGGCACCACGGACGTCTTCAACTCGTGGTTCACGAAAGACATTCGAGTCAAGGTTCCGGAGTCGGTGAAGGTCGTCATTCGCGGCAAGAAACGCGAGAACGTTACCGCCAAGGACTTTATCCTTAAGCTGCTGTCGCTTGATTACATTCGGCACGGACACGCACTGGCGAAGGTCATTGAATATTCGGGTGAATCCATCGAAGCGTTGGGCGTCGATGAGCGTGCCACAATGACCAACATGGCAGCCGAAATCGGTGGCTTCACCGGTATCGTCGCTCCCGATCAAAAAGTAGTCGAGTTCCTGATGGAACGTCGGGGTATGAGCGAGAGCGAAGCCCAGACGCTGGTCGAGGGCCTCTACAGCGATCCTGATGCGCACTATGCGCACGTGATCGAACTGGATGCCAACGATATCTATCCGATGGTCGCGACCCCGGGTGATCCTGGTAACGGCAAGTTTATTCGTGAACTGAACACTCCGGTTCCCGTGGAGATCGCCTACGGCGGCACTTGCACGGCTGGGAAGAACGAAGACATGGACATGTACGCGACGGTCCTGGGCGAGGCGCTAAAGCAGGGCCGCAAGGTCGCCGACAATTGCGAGTTCTACCTTCAGTTCGGATCGCAGGAGACGCGGGAATACTGCGTGCGCAAGGGCTATCTGGATATCTTCCAGCGCGCGGGCGCGCACGTGATCGAGCCCAGTTGTGGCGCCTGTATCAATGCGGGACCCGGCGTCTCGAAGCGTCCGGACCAGGTGGTCATCAGTGCGCAGAATCGCAACTTCCCAGGCCGCAGCGGTCCCGGACAAATGTATCTGGCAAGTCCGCTGACCGTGGCCGCCAGCGCAATCGCCGGCTACATCGTGGAATACGAACCGGCAGGCGAGCGCGAACCAGCGAACGTTGCTTAGTCGCTGGCGCGTTCGCATCGCGCATTGCGAAGTGTTTTGGTACTATCGGAGAAGCTAATTCTTACCGGGAATTCTTCAGATAACGCATAGAAAGACCTGAGGAGACACTGCTCTATGGCCTACGTGATCGCGGAACCGTGTATTGGCACGAAGGATACAGCTTGCGTCGATGCCTGTCCGGTAGACTGCATTCACCCCAAGAAAGACGAAGAGAAGCACGGCGCCGAAGAGATGCTGTATATCGATCCGGTCGAGTGCATTGATTGCGGCGCGTGCGTGCCGGTCTGTCCGGTCTCGGCGATCTTCGCGTTGGACGACCTGCCGGAAAAGTGGAAGGATTACACCGAACGTAACGCCAAATATTTCGGCCGTTAATCGGGCGTTAAAATGAAACAAGGGCACACCAGACGGGTGTGCCCTTTTGTTATGTGCCTGACTTGACGACCTAGGAAATCTTGACGAACGCCCAAAACAGCGTCGCCGAGAGCACAATGGCAACGGGCAACGTCAACACCCAGGCCATAATCAGAGCGCGCACGGTGGCCCACTGCAAGCCCGTCCCGTTGGCGGCCATTGTGCCAGCCACACCGGACGACAACACGTGCGTCGTGCTCACCGGCAGGCCATACATGTCGGCCGCGCCGATGGTCAGCATGGCCGTGATTTCCGCCGCCGCGCCTTGTCCGTAAGTCAGGTGATCCTTGCCAATCTTCTCGCCGACCGTGATTACGATGCGCTTCCAGCCGATCATCGTTCCCAGGCCCAGAGCCAGAGCCACAGCGACCTTCACCCAGGTGGGGATGAACTTCGTCGCGTAGTCGATGTGCTTCTTGTAGTTGGTCAGCACAGCCTCGTCGGGCGCGGAGATTGTCTTGAGGTTGGATTTCTGCATGGTGCGCAGCGCTTCGCTCACCAGATACATGTCGTTGCGGAAGTTGCGTACCTGGTCCTGCGGGATGTAGCGCAGCTCGTGATAGTTGGCAACTTCGGTGCTGATGCCGTTGATGAGTTCGCGCAGCGCGAGCACGGTGTTGTCGTTGAAGTTCTTGGTCCGAACGTAATTTTCAACATCGTCGCGCGGGTCGGCCACAACCGCTCCCGGCGTGACATACCGATCGAGCACATTGGCAGCCTGTTGCGAGATGGCAATGAAGTCCGCCGACTGCTGCGGCGTGATCGCGTGATTGAGCGCGTAGGCTGTGGGTACGGTACCGATCAGGATCAGCATAATCAGTCCCATGCCCTTCTGCCCATCGTTGGAGCCGTGCGCGAAACTGACGCCCGTGCAGGTCAGGATCAACAGGCAGCGAATCCAGAACGGAGGCGGTGCATCGCCTTCCGGCGCAGTATAGAGCCGCTTGTCGCGAATGAAGAACTTAGAGAGACTGAGCAACGAAGCAGCCAGGATGAAACCTATGATCGGCGAAAACAGCAACGACTTGCCGACGTTCAGCGCCTGACCCCAGTCGACTCCACTGGTAGCGGTGCGCGCCCGCATCAACTGATTGGCAATGCCCACTCCGATGATGGAGCCGATGAGCGTATGCGAACTGGAATTCGGGATGCCGAAATACCACGTGCCCAGGTTCCAGATGATAGCCGCGGTCAACAGGGCGAAGACCATGGCGAAGCCGGCTCCGCTGCCGACCTGCAGGATCAACTCGACCGGCAACAACGATATGATGCCGAAGGCCACTGCTCCGGTCGAGAGCACGACGCCGATGAAGTTCCACATTCCCGACCAGGCGACGGCGATGTGTGGGTCGAGCGAGTGCGTGTAGATAACGGTCGCCACCGCATTGGCAGTGTCGTGAAAGCCGTTAACGAACTCGAAACCCAGCGCTACCAGAAGGGCGACGCCCAACAGCACGAAGGGAAAGATCGACGATGAATGCACCGTCGAAAGATCGGAGATCAGGTGGTAAGCGGCGTAGACGAAGCCGATCCCCAGCGCTCCGATAAAGATGGCTGAACCGATTTTGCCGGGAGACTTGGATAATTTTGCGTGTACGGCACTGGGTGGAGGTACCGGCGCCGGAGTGACAGGATATGACTCGGCTGTCGCCATGCGTGCGTCCTTTTAGTTTTGTTATTTGTTCTTTCGTTTTAAGACCAATAGCTTGACGGCTGAAAGTACTACGCGGAGAGGCGCGGGATGATTAAAGTTGTGTGAAGGTCAGGTTAATTCCCGTTAACGCAAGCACGGCTGTTGCAGTTGAGCGTGCCAGATGCAACACCACGTCGCCACGAATCGAATCCGCCCCGTGCAGCATCCACATTCTCGTATGGATTCCCTTCAGTTTCTAGCAGATGAGGCCCTTTCCGACTCGTCGGCGGAGAAGCCCGACCTGTTCCAAAATCCGGACTTGGAGCTGCTCGACAGCTACTCGAGAGCTGTCGTCGGCGCGGTGCAGCGGGTGGGACCGGCCGTCGTTCACATTCAGGTCAAGCAAGGGCGCGGCGAAGGCGCCGGTTCCGGCTTCGTTTTCACTCCTGACGGTTTCATCCTGACCAACAGTCACGTCGTCCATGGCGCGTCAGCGTTGTTCGTTTCCACACCAGCCGGCGATCGTTTTCCTGCCGAAATCGTCGGCGACGATCCCGATACCGACTTGGCAGTAATTCGAAGTAGCGTCACTGCTCCCTCCGTCCCGCTGGGAAGTTCGCGAAAGCTCACAGTCGGACAGTTGGTGATCGCAATCGGCAATCCGTTAGGCTTCCAGCATACGGTCACCGCCGGCGTCATCAGCGCTCTCGAGCGGACGATGCGCTCGCGCTCGGGCAGGCTTATCGATGGCGTCATCCAGACCGACGCTGCTCTCAATCCGGGTAATTCCGGAGGGCCGCTGGTCGATTCACGCGGCCAGGTGATTGGCGTGAATACTGCGACCATCATGGGCGCGCAGGGTATTTGCTTTGCGATCGGCGCCGACACGGCTGAATTTGTTGCCTCGCGGCTGATTCGCGATGGCCGCGTCCGGCGCAGCTACATCGGCATCATGGGCCAGGGTGTTCCGCTCCATCGCCGGCTGGTGCGTTATTACGACCTGCCGAGCGAGAGCGGCTTACTCGTGCTGAACGTGGTGCCGGGCTCGCCTGCGCAAGGCGCCGGAGTGCGAGAGCGCGATATCGTCGTCGGCTTTGCCGGGAATACTGTGGCCAACGTCGACGACTTGCATCATCTGCTGACCGATGCTCGCGGCGGCGTGCGGTGTGAGATAAAGATTGTTCGTGGGACGGAGTTGTTAACGCTATCGATCACCCCGGAGCCGCGCGCCGACTGAAGCTATTCTCGGATGCGCTGATAGTGGCGACGGGCCTTCGCACGATTGCCGCAAACTTTCATGTCGCACCAGCGGCGGCTGCGATTGCGGCTGTTATCGAGGAAGAGCCACTGGCACTCCGGCGCCTCGCACCAGCGCACCAGCTTCACATCCTTCGAGGTCAGCAGGTTAGCGGCAGCAATCACGATGGGCCACAGAATCTGGTCGAGCGGCCGCGACGCATTGCTCTGCCACTCCCATCGATAGCCGCCGTTGCTGCGCAGCAACTGGCGATGCCTCAGAGCTTCGATTGCACAATCGTTAATCGCACCAACATCGGCAGCGGAAGGAGTCTTGCCTTGCGCGAGGGCGGCAAACACGCGGTAAATCGCCTCCCGCACTGATAGAGCCTTGCGAAAGCTATTCACATCGCGGGCGTCGGCCTTCACGCGGCTCGCCTGATTCTGGGTAAGGATCTTGTCCTGCACAGCAAAGGAAACCAGGTCGGCAGGCGATAGCAGATGATCTTCGCGGTCAGTGGGATGACCTCGCCAAGAGATTGTATTAGCGAAGTCGAGCGCCAGGTGTCCACCGCTCAAATCGAATTGATATTGGCGCGACTGTTTGGCCACAACAGTATTCTACGGCGAGTTGGCGATTACCTGCCTTGCTGGGTCGGGCCGCAGCAGCCGTCTACATCTCCCACAGGCACTTGCCGCCGCGATACATCGAGATCAGCCCGTCCTCGCTGATCTTCAGCACCGTGCCGTAGTGTGAGGCTGCAATGGCAGCGGTAGTGCGTCCGCCTTCGACAGTACGGTTCATCGCCTCTTCGGAAGTGTGGTGGTGAAGGATCGCCCCGAAGGCAAGCAGGTTGGCATCGCGGCAGAGAACGACGGCGCCGTCGATGCGAGCGATATTCTCCAGTACCGTTGAAGGCACATCGAGGACGCTCTTATCGCGCAACAGATAGTGCAGCTGATCCTTGCTGGTGATTCCGTCGGCTACATCGGCGTGGTTGAGATGGTCGAGCAGATCAGGTTCCGACACCAGGACCTTGGCCGACTCCTGCTCGTCCAGCACAACGAAGAGCGCGCCACGCCGGCTCTCGGTGAGATTCAGAGCAACCGCGAACAATCGATCCGCCAGCTCGGTATTGCCGACTGCGTCCTTCCACAGCCCGTAGCGGTGGCGTGCATCCACCAGCCTCCACTTGCCGTCAATGAAGCGGAATACAGGCACGCCGTCGTTGTAGACCTTGATTTCGCCATTCGGCGTCAGTACGAGACACACATGGCCGCCGCACAGAGTCGATCGCGCATGATCGACGTATTTCGACGACGGCGGCACCGCCAGCGGCATGTCGCGATAGGGCTCCGACCACTCGTGCACATCAATCAGTTCCGCCAGCAGGCCGTTCTGGTCGACCAGCGCCATGGTGCGCAAACCATCGCATAATCGGTGAAAGCTGCGAATGGTGGTGAGCTCATGCGAGTAGCGAAGCGCGTTCGGCGGTGTCTCAGGTGGAGCGTGACATGGCTCGGGCATCGAACCGAACAGCAACACTCCGGTAGAGATGCGCCGATTCTCGTAAGTACTCATGCTGCTGATGCGCAAGACTTCGATGGCATCGGCAATGCGGTCGGGGATCTCCGCGATTGATTCCGCGCTGCTATGCGGTCCGGGGTCCAGAAACGCCGAGACAAAACGATCTTCGGGAAGTCCACGGAAGAGTTGAAAGCTTTGCGCCGCCAGCGCTTCGTTCGTCAGCAGCTGATAACGGGCCGACAGCACCATTCCGATGCTGCGCAACAAACGGCGCTCGTGATCGGAGAGCTTGGAGCTGGCGGTCAGCGAATAGCCCGCACCCATCCACTCGAACTGCACTTCCCCGCCGCTGGGTACCGCACCCAACAGGCCGGGCATCTCCTCGGTACTGCCGGAGATCCGTTCCAACGTAGAGCCAGGGAAGAAGTAGCGAATGCCGTTCTCGAGCAAATCGCTGTAGAGTCCGCTGAGGAAACGTGCCCGATTTTTTAGCGCTTGCATGCCCATCGGAGATGATTCGTAAGGAAGGCTCGAGGTCGGACGAGCCGGATCCGTTGCATTCAAGGTTACATCAATCCGCCAGAAGCAGAGTGATCGAGAGTTGCTGCCGCAGCTGCTATCCCACCGCCGCCGGCTGCGTCGTCTCGATGCGAGCCTCGCGCAGGTAACGCGCGGCTTCCTCGGGTGGAGTCGGATTCTGATAGAAGCCGGTGCCCCACTCAAAACCCGCGATCTTGGTAAGCCGAGGCATGAACTCCAGATGCCAGTGATAGTGATCCATCGAGGACTCTTGCGCCGGCGACGTATGCAGCACGAGATTGTAGGCTGGGTTGTCGAGCACTTGATCGGCCCGCATCAACAGGTTCTTCACAGCCTTCGCCAGACTCTCGTAGACGTGCGACGACGAATTCTCAAAGGCCGACTCGTGGCGCTTTGGCAGAATCCAGGTCTCGAACGGAAAGCGCGGAGCGTATGGAGCAACTGTAAGGAAGCCATCGTTCTCCGCTACAACGCGGATACCCGTTTCGGTTTCCTGGCGAATGATGTCGCAGAAAACGCAACGCTCTTTATAAATGTAGTACTGCTTGGAACCTTCCAGTTCTTCCACGACGTGCTTGGGCACGATCGGCAGCGCGATCAACTGGCCATGCGAGTGCTCCAATGTCGCGCCCGCCAGCGGCCCGTGGTTCTTGAAGATCAGGATGTACTTAAAGCGCCGATCCTGCTTGAGGTCCAGAATGCGGTCGCGATAGGCCCAGAAGACGTCTTCGATGCGCTTCTCCGGCAGGTTCGCCAGAGTCAGGTTGTGATCCGGGGTTTCGATGATGACCTCGTGCGCGCCGATGCCGTTCATCTTGTCGAACATGCCCTCAGCCTGGCGGCTCAGATTGCCCTCAATGCCGAGCGCAGGGAACTTGTTCGGAACCACGCGCACCGTCCAGCCATCGCTGTTCGACGAAGCGCCGCTCGGCCGATACGCCAGCACCTCCGGCGGCGTCTTGCTCTCGTTGCCAGAGCAGAAGGGGCAAAAGCCGCCCTTCATTTTGACCGGCTCGCGCATGAAATCGGAGGGACGCTTGGAGCGATCCGTAGAAATGATGACCCATCGTCCAATGATCGGATCTTTGCGTAATTCGGGCACAGCGGACCTTCCCAGGAATACGTGAATTTCTATGTTACCGCTTCTTAATATCGGCCATCGCGCCAGTTCACTTCACTACCTGCGGCGCTGGTTGGCTGCCCACAAGCTTCTCGACGTCCGTCATTTCCTTGGGAATCGCTGACGACAGAATCTCCGGACCGTTCTCGGTGATGAGGATGGTGTCTTCTGCGCGGAAGTGCCAGTGCTTATCTGGATATTCGAGGATCGGCTCAACCGTCACCACCTGTCCTGCCTTGATCGGGCCTTTCGGCAGCATGACATCATGCGTCGCCAGTCCGACAAAGTGTCCGGGGAATCCCATCCATTGCGATCCAACCCCACCTTTCTCGAAAACAGCCTTACCGGCATCGGCTGCTTGCTCGTAGGTGTTACCGACTTTCAGCATGGCAATCACGGCCTTCTGACCTTCAAGATCGATGTTGTATGCCTTGGCCTGTTCGGGCGTGAACTTACCGTCGATGTTGAAGGTCCGGGTGATGTCCATGGTCATGTGATCGAGATCGGCGGCAAAGTCGAAGACCACGATACTACCCGGCTGAATTTGATCGCGATTGAAGAAGTAGTGCCAGGTATTGGCGTGTACGCCTGAACCGACGATAGCGGGATAAGCCAGTCCCTGCGCGCCGGCATTGCGGAAGACGTATTCGGCTTCGGCCTCGATCTGGTACTCGTACATGTTGGGATGTGCGATCTCGATGGCCTGCATGTCCCCCAGCGCACTGATGCGGCCGACCTTCCGCAGCACTTCGATTTCGCCGGGACGCTTGATATTGCGCATCTCATCGATGGTGCCGGTAATGTCACGGAAAGTCGCCGCAGGATAGCGCTCTCGCAGCTTCACCAAGGCGTCTCGATCGCCGGGAAGATTCTGCCCGTAGGGATTGTTGTACTCAGCGGCATAGTCGCGACCAGTCTCAAAGCGCGCGCCATCCGGTTTGTCAGCGAAGCCGAGTCGAACCCAAAGCGTATTGTCGACGCCGTTTCCGAAGAGGAACGCCAGACCCGAATCCAGAGCCTGCAAGGGGGCTACCCCGGGGTACCCCAATTCTTTCTGCTGATCCTTCGGCATACCCAGCAAATTTGCGCCGTAAACCTGGATCTCGCGTGGACTCTGCTGCGGCTCGAAGATGGTGACGCGCTGCGTGGCGACGTCCATCAGCATGATGGCACCAGGATCGGAGAGGCCGGTGTAATAGTAGAAGTCGTTGTCCTCGCGATAGTGCGCTGCCGGAGGCTCCTGCGTCTTGGCGAACAGCAGGACGTAGCCGGTCTTCAGCTTCGCCGCGAGTTCGGCGCGACGAGCGGCGAATTCCTTGGGGCCACCAAGGTCGTCCATGGCTTTGCGGTCAGTATATTGAGCGGTGGCTAAGACCGAAGTAAGAACAAGAAACAGAGAGAGAGAGACTCCCAGCTTTCTAATCATGTCGTATGGCAGTGTAGTACTCAGGAAACGGCAGATGCAATAAAGGCCGACCCGGTTGATCGGATCGGCGGGTTTGGAAGCGATGTTTTCTCGTTGGTTGTCGTCTCGACCGAACGGATTTCGCCACGGCGGAAAAGAAGAAGCGCGGATCCTTCGCTCAGGATGACACCATGGAATGAATACGTTCCACGAACGAGAATTACGCCGGAGACGGAACACATGAAAAAGCCCGGGCTATCCAGCCCGGGCAGATGCTATTAGCACTCCAGCGTTACGCTCCGGCTTGCTTGCCGTTGCTTGACGCTTTGGCGTGCGGCTTGCCGGCAACGATGTGGATGCATTCCTCCAGCACATCGATGGCGATGTCCGCCTGTTCTTTGCTCACGATCAGCGGCGGAGCGATGCGAATGCTGTTGGGGCCACAGCCCAAGAACAGCACGCCGCGCTCGAACGCCAGCTCGACGATTTTGTCGCGCTCGGCGCCGCCCTGGGTTTTGGCTTTCTTATCGGTGACAATTTCGACGCCGATCATCAAGCCGCGTCCACGAACATCACCTACCAGATCGAGATGTTTCGGCCAGCCCGAGATCCGGTCCATGATGTGTTTGCCGACCACCTCGGCGTTCTTGATGCCTTCGCGCTCAAGGACGTCCATGGTCGCCAGAGCCGCCGCGATCGAAACCGGATTGCCTCCGAACGTCGAAGCATGCGAGCCCGGAACCCAGTCCATGATTTCGGCCTTCGACATCATGATGCCGAGCGGCATACCGCTGGCGAGCCCCTTCGCATTGCAAAGAATATCGGGCTCGACGCCGGTGTGCTGAATTGCCCACCACTTACCTGTGCGGCCTGCTCCGGACTGCACTTCGTCGGCGACCAGCAGAATGCCGTGACGATCGCAGATGTTTCGCAGCTCCTGCATGAAAACCGTCGGCGCGACCACGTATCCGCCTTCACCCTGGATCGGCTCAACGAAAATCGCTGCTACTTCCTCGGGAGGTAGCGTGGTCTTAAACAGCTTCTCTTCGATGAAGCGCGCACATCCCAGCGCGAACTCCTCCGCCTCTTTCGGGTTGTCACCGGCGCATGCGCGATATACATCGGGATAACGGACGTGAGTCACGCCGGGAACAAGTGGCGCGAAGCGGCGGCGCTGCTGCGGCTTCGAAGCCGTTAGCGACAGCGCGCCCATGGTGCGTCCGTGAAACGCGCCGTAAAACGCAATGATGTTCTGCCGCTTGGTGTGATAGCGCGCCAGTTTCAGCGCGGCTTCAATCGCCTCGGCGCCGGAGTTGCCGTAGTAAATCTTGTGCGGCCCCTTCATCGGTGCGACCTTCGACAGCCGCTCGCCCAGCGTGATCATGCTCTCGTAGTAGAAGTCGGTGCCGGACATGTGAATCAGTTCGGCAGCCTGCTTCTGAATCGCAGCAACGACCTCGGGATGGCAGTGACCGGTCGAGGTCACGGCAATGCCGGCAGAGAAGTCGAGGAACTCGTTGCCATCAACGTCTTCGACGATGCAGCCGCGGCCGCGCTTGGCGACCATCGGATACGAGCGGGTGTACGAAGGCGAAATGTACTTCTGATCGGCTTCCAGCACGCGACGGGCGTTAGGCCCGGGCAGAGCCGTCTTGATGCTGGGGCCGGCGACCGGAGTCAAAGTATTGGCGGACATGGTGTTTCCTCCCTTAAGGCTTGCGGCACGAGTTGTGTGCCGGAGCTGGTGTCAGCCCGCGTTTACGGTCAGGTTTAACCGGACGGCGCGGGAGAAGCAGGAAGAATATGAAACTAGTCGCCAGAGAAGAGGTTCGGACGAGCCATGCACGGGGACAACTTCACGTCCGCTCGGAGGGAGATGGCCCGGGACCAGGTCGCACGCACAGCTCTGCCTGACGCCGGTATGGCGCCATACAAACTGATCAGATTGTGCACGCGAGCGATCATTACACGACTCCCATTTGATTATAGCCAGCTCGCCCAGCCTGCGTAACCCCCAAAGGCGCATTTCGTGGGCCAGTTACACGGGATTCGGAGCCCGTTAGCCATCGGCGTACGGAGGCTTTTTGTTCAGCCCCGGCAAACCCGGCAAGTGTTACTATCGTCGATAGTAATTGACGATGGCATCCCTTCCCTGCAGGACGGATTCACAGCCATGAGGTGGCTTAGGCGCGCCTCACCTGCCGGCTAGAAAGTCCGGCAAAAGGAGTACGACAGATGATGAACTTTAAGAAACTGATGTTTTTTCTCTCCGCGGTGGCTTTGTTCGCTGCATTCCCTCTGCTGATGACTGCCCAGGATAGTGGCGGCCAGATGACTGCGACCGGATGCGTCAAGCAGGGCAGCGACACCCACGGCTATTACCTGATGGCTCAGGACGGCAAGATGTACGAGTTGTGGGGCAAGAATCTAGGCGAGCACGTCAATCACACGGTTACGGTGACCGGCACGGAGGCCAAACTGTCTCCTGCAATGGAGCAGAAGAAGGAAGCCAGCGAGAAGTCGGAAGCCGGCAGCGCCTCGTACATTGACATGAAGGTAACTAATTTGAAGATGGTGAGCGACAGCTGCAAGTAAGCAGTTTCAACTCGAATTCCGAGAAAGGCACAGCCTTAGCGGGCTGTGCTTTTTTGTGTTCTGCCGACGACGCTAGAATTCCGCCAAGGCACGATGCACCAGATGGATGGCGATCGATCCCTCGCCTACGGCCGACGCCACGCGCTTCACGTTGCCGGAACGGATGTCGCCTACGGCGAAAACACCTGGCAAGCTCGTCTCCAATATCTGGGGCGGGCGCGACAGCGGCCACGCCATCTCGCGCAGCGTGAGCCGATCAAGGTCGTAGCCCGTCTTCACGAATCCTTTGTCGTCAAGCGCCAAACATCCTCGCAGCCATTCCGTGCGCGGCGATGCTCCGGTCATGATGAAGAGATGGCGAACGTCATGCGTCGAAGTCTCGCCGGTCTTTTTGTCCTTCCAAGTGACGCGCTCCAGGTGATCACTGCCGTCCGCGCCAACCACTTCAGTCTGATAATGCAACTCGATCTTGGGATTCTCCTCGATGCGGCGAATGAGGTAGCGCGACATAGTGCTGGACAATTCCGACGAGCGCACCAGCATGTACACCTTGTTGGCGGACTCGGAAAGAAAGACCGCCGCCTGTCCGGCCGAATTCCCTCCGCCTACAACTATGATGTTTTCGTTCGAGCAGAACTGCGACTCGATCTTTGTAGCCCCGTAATAGATTCCCAGACCTTCGAACTTTTCCAGGTTGGCGATGGGCAGTCTGTTGTACTGCGCCCCGGCCGCCAGAACAATCGCGCGCGTGGAGAGCGCTGCGCCCTGATCGAGCTGCACCTGATACGGACGGCGGTCACAGCACAGGCGAGTCGCCTGACGGGCGACCATCATATTCGCGCCGAACTTCTGCGCCTGGGCCAAGGCGCGTCCGGTCAGGTCATTCCCTGAAATCCCTGTCGGAAATCCAAGGTAGTTCTCGATTCGCGAACTTGAACCCGCCTGCCCACCGGGCGCCGCTGCTTCAATCACCAGTACATTGAGCCCTTCCGAGGCGGCGTAAACCGCGGCTGCCAAGCCAGAAGGGCCTGCACCGACGACGATCAGATCGCGTACTAGCGATTCATCGACGTTGGCATTCAATCCCAGGCAATCGGCCAGTTGCGCCGGCGTAGGATTGCGTAAGATGTTTCGGCCGTTGCAGATCACGACCGGAATTTCATCGACCGTCACTTGGAACTGATCGAGCATCGCCTGCGAGCGGGCGTCGGTGTCCAGATCTACGTATTGATACGGATGGCCATTGCGGCTGAGGAACTCGCGCAGCCTCAGGGTCGCTGGGGAGTGACTGGAACCCAGCAAAACGGCGTTTCCTGCCCCGTGCGCGATCAGTTCCAATCGCCGCAGGATGAAGATACGCATGAACAGTTCGCTGAGCTCGGCATCTTTGGCGATCATGGAGCGGAAGTTCTCGATGGAAATTTCCAGGAATTCGCCGGCTTCGGCGACCTCTCCCCGCACCATGGCGTGTTGTCCGGAGATCATGGTGTATTCGCCGGAAAAACCTCCTTCCCGGTGGGTCACCAGCAGCTGATATCCGGGCAATGCGGGTTGAAGAATATTCATACTTCCCGAGAGCACCACAAACACAGGAATACCGCTGTCACCCGCGTCGAAGAGAACCTCTCCGGCGGTGACGTGCCTCAGCTTGCCGTAAGGCCGAACTCGTTCTAGTTGCTCGGGAGTAAGTCGGGGAAATGCCAGATTCCCCGGGTCCAAGACATTGGCAAAAGGCGCGGTCGACATACCTGCTCCGAATGTAGAGATTCAGCTGACCAAGTGTAGATGAGATGTCACCCCAGACGGCTGCAGAAGGCTGCTAGTTGCTGCCTGCCTTGGCGGCCCGCTTCTTGCGCTGGCTTGGATGAACGAACCACGCAATTCCGATGCTTAGTAAATACAGAACAACCATAGGCGCCGCGAAGACGCACATGTTCATGATGTCGGGCGTGGGCGTGATGATCGCTGCGAGAATAAAGATCACCAGGATCGCATAGCGGAAGTTTCGCCACATCCAGCCTGCGCTGAGAATGCCCATGAGCGCGAGGAAGAACACCAGGACAGGCATCTCGAAGATGATGCCCAGGCCGGCAATGATGGTCAGAAAAAGCTCGGTGTATTCGCCGACCGTAATCATCGGCGTGAACTGCCCACTGAAGCTGATGAGAAAGTCCAGCGCCGCCGGATAGACCATCCGGTAGCCGAAGTAGCCACCCGCCAGGAACAATCCCACGGTACTGAACATGAACGGCAGCACATAACGACGCTCGTTGCGATACAGGCCGGGAGCAATGAACGCCCATACCTGGTACAGCACGAACGGCGATGCTACGAATAATCCCGCCAGTAGCGAGATCTTCAGGTACATGTTGAACGGGTCGGTGGGATTCAGGTAGACCAGCTTGGTGTCGAGGTGGTGGGCTGCCAACGCCGTCATGATCGGCTTCTGCATGATGGCGAAAATCTTCTCGTGAAACCACCAGCAAATGCCGAAGCCTGCGACCACATACAGAGCGCTGTGGACGATGCGGCGACGTAGCTCCTCGAGGTGCTCGAGAAAGCTCATGCCGGTCATCTCTTCGGAGGCGCGCTGCTGGGCGGATTCGAGAACTGGAGACGGCATGGGTTACTGACCACCTGCCGATTTCGAAGTTGTGGACACGTGGTCGGAAGTCACGGTACCAGCGCTGGCCGGTTCCGGATTCACCATCGCCGTTAGTTCCTGCTTGGTGCGGCTGACCGATTCGCTGATAGGCCGCATCAGGCGCTCCCAAGGCTCCTCGGGAGGAAGCACCTGGGGATTTTCGCCCTGCTTCTTCGCCCGTTCTTCCAGTTCGATGTTCAGCATCTCGCTTTCCAGTTGATTCTTGAACTCGTTGCTGGCGCGCTTGAACTCGGCCATAAATTTCCCTAACTGGCGAGCCACTTCCGGAAGCTTCTTCGGCCCCAACACAACCAGAGCCAACAGGAAGATGAAGATTAGGTCCGGCAGGCTCATGGGTTCATCATAATGCAGCCAACTGACAGCGGCTACCGACATGCCACAACCTGTTGACAATCGCCGATGCCGCTCGATCTTAGCTAGAGCTAGTGTCAAAGTGCTAAATACGACCTACGAACCGCCTCTGACCTGTGGCGCTTAGCCTGCTTACAAAACCGTCCGCCCTACGTCTGTTACGCAGGCGGGAAAGCAACAGATTTCGCACCCACGAATCTTCGATTGGCATCCAAGACAGAGGCTGGAATCAGGCTCAGGGGCCTGTGTACTCCGTGGTATACTGCGGGTTAAGTCGTTAGGGTGCGCCAGTCTACGAGATTTGTCCCAGCCAATCGGGAGTCCGGCGAGCGCCTCACGCGCCCGGCGGGTTTGGTCCTTCGAAGGAAACATACATGGCACGTAGTTCACGTCGCTCGGTTGTTCTTGTACTCTCCATCATCTTTACCTGTGGCTGTCTGGGCATGTTGTTCGGACAGCGGCTCTCCGTCAGCGCTTCATCGTCGGGCGGAGACGGTGACGTGCGCGACAGCCTGAAGAGCTTCAGCGACGTCTACCGCGTCGTGCAGGAGAACTACGCCGAGCCGGTTAATCCCGATAAGGCCATCTACAACGGCGCTATTCCTGGCATGCTGCGCGTGCTGGATCCGCACTCAAACTTCTTCGATCCGAAGTCGTATGCCGCCCTCCGCGAAGAGCAGCGCGGCAAGTACTACGGTGTGGGCATGCAGGTCGGCCCTCGTAACAACAAGGTCATCGTCATCGCCCCGTTTGCGGGCGCGCCAGCTTATCGCGCCGGTATCCGTCCGGGCGACATTATCATCGCGGTCGACGGTAAGCAGACCGACAACATGAGTACCAGCGATGTTGCCGAGTTGCTGAAAGGCCCCAAGGGCACCAACGTCAAGATCACCGTGCTGCGTGAAGGCAACGACAAGCCGCTCGACTTCAATGTGACTCGTGACGAGATTCCACGCTATAGCGTCGACGTTCATTTCCTCATCCGCCCCGGCATCGGCTATATCCACGTCTCTGGATTCCAGGAGACCACCGAAAAGGAAGTTCGTGACGCACTCGACGAATTTGGCGATATTCACGGCCTGATCCTCGATCTCCGTCAGAATCCCGGCGGCCTGCTGAGCGAAGGCGTTGGCGTGGCTGACCAGTTCCTGAAAAAAGGACAAGTCATCGTCTCGCATCACGGCCGCGCTTCTACCGAGAAGGTTTACAAGGCAACGCACGGCAACGGCGGCAAGGATTATCCGATTGTCGTGCTGGTGAACCGCGGAACTGCGTCAGCGGCTGAGATCGTTGCCGGCGCCATTCAGGACCACGACCGTGGCCTGATCGCCGGTGAGACAACCTTCGGCAAGGGATTGGTGCAGACGGTTTTTCCGCTGTCAGAAAACACCGGTCTGGCCCTCACCACCGCGAAGTACTACACGCCTAGCGGGCGCCTGATTCAGCGTAACTATGACGGCGTCTCACTCTACGACTACTATTACAACGATCGCGACAACGCCGATCAGACCGTCACCAATCACGAAGTCAAGATGACCGACAGCGGTCGCACGGTGTACGGTGGCGGCGGCATTACGCCCGACGTAAAGATTCCGAATCAGAAGACTAACCGCTTCGAAGACACGCTGCTGGAGAAGTACGCCTTCTTCAACTTCGCCAAGCATTACGTGATCAATCACCAGGTCAACAAGCAGTTCGAAGTCGACGACCAGGTGATGCAGGAGTTCCGCAAGTTCCTCGACGAGCAGAAGATTCCCTTCACCGAGGCCGACTTGGCCGAGAACAGCGACTGGATCAAGTCGAATATCAAGGCCGAACTGTTCATCAATGAGTTTGGACAGCAGGAAGGCATGATGGTTCACGCCGAGACCGATCCGGAAGTGCAAAAGGCGCTGGACCTGCTACCGCAGGCGAAGCAGTTGGCTGATAACGCGAAGAAGGTCGTAGCCCAGCGAAACAATGCGAGGCTGACGGCCCAGCAGAGTGACGCGGCAGGCGCGACAAGCAGCCGATAGACTTGTATCACCGCACGAGTTTACTCGTGCCGATCGGACCGTTAGAAGATTGGGCTTCAGCCTCTGCACACGGTTCGCAGGGGCTGAAGCCCTGACCATTTTCGTTCGCAATCTACGGCACAAGTAAACTCTTGCCCTGACACAAAGCGGGCGGAAAAACACTCGGTTCTTGAGATGTCACTTCCCCGGCACCGCGCTCTTCTTCTGCCGTGCGCCTAGCCACTCCATCCACTTGTCCAGCCCTTCGCCTGTCATGCTCGAGACATCGATGATCTCTATCCCTGGATGAACCCGCCTCGCATTCTCTCGCGCGACATCGGCCTTGAACGGTACGTACGGCAGCAAATCAATCTTGGTCAGAAGCATCAACTCTGACTTAAAGAAGATCGACGGATACTTTAGCGGCTTGTCCTCGCCCTCCGTGGTGCTCAGCAACACGATCTTGGCGTCTTCTCCCAAGTCATAGCTTGACGGGCAAACAAGATTCCCGACATTCTCCACAATCAGCAGATCTAAATCTTCCAGCTTCCAATCCGCGATGTGCCGCTCGATCATCTTCGCGTCAAGATGACAAGTGCCTCCCGTCGTAATCTGCTTCACCGGAAATCCAAACTTCGCCAGCCGTTGCGCATCGTTCTCTGTCTGGAGATCGCCGGTCAGCACGGCCACGCGCGCGCCCTTATCCATACGATCTAGCGTGCGCTCCAGCAGTGCGGTCTTGCCCGAACCCGGCGAGCTGATAAGGTTCACGCACAGCACATTGTTCCGGCGATAACGCTCGCGGAGCTTCTCCGCCAGAATCTGGTTCTCGTTCAGGACCTTCTTTTCGACTTCAATCCGATTCATTCATCCACTTCCATGTAGGCAATATCAAGCTCCTCGCCGCTGACGCATTGCGTCGCGAAATCGGCACACAACGGGCAGCGCGGATCGAATTCTGTCATGCGAAATTCGTACTCGCACTTCGAGCAGCGCTGCACTCGCGGAACGTATTCCACCGCCAGTGCCAGGGGCTCGAATGGCGTGTCTTTCACCAGAACGTCAAAGCCAAATTGAAGTGCGTCCTGGTCTACTCCGGAAAGCTCCCCAACTTTAACGCCGACTTTTGAGATATGGACTCCTGGATGCCGCAGGGCTTCCTTCTCTACACAATCCAAAATTGAAGCAGCGATACCAAGTTCATGCATATTGGGGCCGGAGTATTCGAGTGCCGAACTCCGCTGTGTCCATAATCGGACAATCGTTTCACCCGAACCAATCTTGATCATAGCCTCAGGGTCATTTCGACGCGAGATTTGTAATTTTCAGGAAACAATTTTTCACGGAATTCGTCTATCACTCGTTGGGGTGCAGCTCGTCTCCGTACGTCTGGGGTTCAAGACAGAATTCAGGGTTTTCGCCATGATCGAGGATTTGGGTTCTCCGGCGGGAGTTGGTTTCTCCGAAGTGGTCCAGCGGGACCGCGGTAGAGTGACGCGTTTCCTGAAGCGCTGGACGCGGGTGTGGGCCATCGCCTTTGTGGCCTGGACGGTGCTGGCTTTCTTGAGCGCCGCCGGCGCTCACGTCTACACCGCCTCCATGGGCAGCCCCGAGAGCTGGGCGCAACTGCTGGCCTGGAACATCACCATCTCCTTTATCTGGTCGCTGCTGACGCCGCCCATTTACGCACTTTCGCGGCGCTTCACCTTCGAACGCGGCAACTGGCCAAGAATGTTACCCCTGCATCTGGCGGCCAGCGTGGTATTCACTTTCATTGCTGCCTTCATAATCGTCCGGCTCGAACCATACGTCACTTGGACTCCGCAGGAGCACGTCCCCTTTGCGGCCCATATGCTGTCGCGCGCGTTGATGGACTTGCAGCGCTACTGGTACATCCTGCTCATCACGCAGGCGATCGATTTTTACGGCAAGTATCGCGAGCGCGAACTGCAATCGTCGCAGTTGGAAGCCCAACTCGCCTACGCTCAGCTGGAGATGCTGAAGACGCAGCTTGAGCCGCACTTCCTATTCAATACTCTAAATTCCATCGCCGCGCTGGCTCGGAACGACGGCCCTGCCGCCGAGCACATGACACTCCAGTTGGCCGATCTTTTGCGCTTCTCGCTGGACGCCATCGGCGTGCACGAGGTTCCGCTAAGCCGCGAGCTCACCATGCTGCAGAAGTACATCGACATCCAGCAGACGCGCTTTCAGGAGCGATTGCAGGTCGAGATGGACATCGCGTCCAACACGCTTTCTGCTCTGGTGCCCAACATGATTCTGCAGCCGCTGGTGGAGAACGCTATCCGCCACGGCATTGGACCCCGTCGCGCGCCGGGCCACATTCGCATCTCCACGCGCCAGGTCTTCGACGAGCTATGGATGGAGATTAACGACGACGGCCAAGGTCTTACCTGTTTCGGCGGGGTGGTGCCGCCCGAGGGCGTTGGCTTGCGCAACACACGCGCGCGCCTGCAACAGCTTTACAACCACGATCACCGCTTAACTCTGGAAGATGCGCCCACGGGAGGCTGCATCGTCAAGATTCACATTCCTTTCCGTACCTATTCCGAGGAGGTCAGCACCAGTCATGCCCATTCGAGTGTTGCTTAGCGACGACGAAGCTTTAGCGCGCGAGCGCCTGCGCAGCCTGTTGGAAGAAGAACCGGACATCGAAATTGTGGCCGAGTGCGGCGACGGCAAGTCGGCGGTCGCGACCATTAAGCGCGAGAAGCCGGATCTGGTGTTCCTCGACATCCAGATGCCCGAGACCGACGGCTTCGGCGTCGTCTCCGCGCTACGCGATGAACACATGCCGCTGACCATCTTCGTCACTGCCTACGATCGCTATGCGATGAAAGCCTTCGAGGTGCATGCGCTCGACTACCTGCTCAAACCGGTAGTGAAGGAGCGCCTGTCGGAGGCTTTGGACCATGCGCGCAAGCAGCTTCAGCATCCCTCCGAGGCGATGTTTCAGCAGCGCGTGCTCAACATGCTTGGCGACTTGGATTCGCGGCAGCATGGACCGCAGCGCATCGTGATCAAGGCCGATGGAGAGATCGTCTGCCTCAAGCCGAATGAAATCGATTGGGCTGAGTCGGCCGGCAACTACGTTTGCCTGCACGTCGGCCCGAACACGCACATCCTCCGCGAGACCATTACCTCGCTGGAATCGCGCCTGGGCGAGCGGCAGTTCCTGCGCGTCCATCGCTCTACGCTGGTGAACGTCGACCGAATCAAGACGCTGCGTCCGTCGTTGTATGGGGACTACGCGATCCTGCTGCGCGACGGGACCAAGCTCACGCTGAGCCGCGGCTTCCGCGAAACTGTTCTTAAGCGGTTAGGAACGGCGTAACGAATACGGTTGCCCCACCCTTCTCGCCCGCTATTGGCGAGAGGGTGGGATGCATCTAAGCTTTATATCCAGCCGATTTCAGCGCCTTCCCAAACGCGGCCACAAATTCATCGACGCTTTCTTCGGTCGCTAGCGGACCCATCAGGCCGATGCGAAACACCTTGCCGGCCAGTGGTCCAAAGCCTCCGGCGATCTCGATGCCGTCGTCTTTCAGCAACGTCGCGCGTACCTTGGCATCGTCAACGCCTTGCGGAACCTTGGGCGTGTTCAGGTTCCAGATGCGATGTTGCGCCGGCACCAGCATCTCCAGCCCAAGCTCCTCGATTTTGTTGACGAACTTTCGATGTACTTGGTGATGCCGTTCCCAGCGCTTCTCCAGACCTTCTTCCTCAATCAGCGTCAAGCCTTCGTGCAGCGCGTAGAACATGGTCGCCGAAGCGGTGTGATGATAGCGATGCGACTCGACCAGGTAGTCGGCGATCAACCGGATATCGAAGTACCACGAGTGATTCGCACTCCTGCGCGATTCCAGCCACCCCATCGCGCGCGGTGAAACTGTGATCGGCGCCAGCCCCGGAGGGCAGCTCAGACCCTTCTGCGAGCAACTGTAGGCGATGTCGATGCCCGTCTCGTCGACCTTAACCGGCATCGCTCCAAGTGAGGTCACACAGTCAGCGATCACCAGCGCGCCAACTTCATGTGCAGCCTTGCAAATATGTTCGCCTCGCTGATAGGCGCCCGCCGAAGTCTCCGCCTGAACGTACATCACGACCTGCGGCTTCTCGCGATGCAGGAACTCCGACACTTCCTCCGCGGTGAAGGCCTCGCCCCATGGCTTCTCCAGGCGAACGACTTCGCCGCCCTGGCGTCGCGCCATCTCGGTCTGCCGGTCGCAGAAATATCCGTTCGCGAAGACCGCAACCTTCGTTCCGGTCTCGACGAAGTTGCTGACCGCCGTCTCCATGCCGCCACTGCCGGTAGCGGAAACCGCAAACGTCACTTCATTCTGCGTCCCAAAGACGGTGCGCAGCAGACGCTGAATGTTCGCGGAGACCTGGAAGAAATATGGATCAAGATGTCCGACGATCGGTTGAGCCATCGCCTGATAGACCCGCGGGTGCACCTGCCCAGGACCGGGGCCATATAACAAGCGCTTGGGAGGATGGATTGAGATTTCTTTCAGTGCAGCAGATTCCACGAAAGTCGCCATGAAGGCACTCCTTACAACCAGTAATGATTTAAGTATAGCGAGGGATTGGCGGAGCGGATGGACCTGCTGTTCCGCGCAGCGTACAGTGTCAGCGGAAAGCACATCCTTCGGCTGAGCGTCCGCGCGCCGCGAACGCTCAGCTCAGGATGACAAATTCGGAGGCGCGCAATCCGCGGGCATAAAACAAAACGACCGCCAACCCGGCGGTCGTCTCGAATCAATTTGCTTTGACTCACAACTGGCGACGGACGCCTTACCCCGCCACTTCTTCCAGTTGTTTCTGGTCGATATCGAAATTGGAGTACACGTGCTGGACGTCATCGCTGTCTTCCAGCGCTTCCAGCAACCGGATCATGGTGTTGGCCTGCTGGCCTTCCAGCTTGGTGTAGTTCTGCGGCACCATGCCTACCTCGGCCACTTCCGGCGTGATGCCAGCCTTCTTCACCGCTTCCAGCACGGTTTCGTAGGCCGAGGGATCAGTCAGGATCTCCCAGTTGTCGCCGTCATCCTTCAAATCCTCGGCGCCGGATTCCAGCACCAGGTTCATCAGGTCTTCTTCCTTGGCCGACGACTTCGGAATCACGATGTCGCCCTTCTTGTGGAACATCCAGGCGACCGATCCGGCTTCCCCCATGTTCCCGCCGTTCTTGGAGAAGGCATGCCGGATTTCGCTGACCGTACGATTGCGGTTGTCGGTCGAGACTTCCACCAGGATCGCCACCCCGCCAGGACCGTAACCTTCGAAGGTGATTTCCTCGTACGAGACGCCGGGCAACTCGCCAGTGCCGCGCTGAATGGCACGCTTTATGTTGTCAGCCGGCATGTTTTCTGCCTTGGCCGCCGCCACCGCCGTGCGCAAGCGCGGATTCTTTTCCACATCACCGCCGCTCTTGGCCGCGATGGTGATTTCTTTTATTAGGCGAGTGAAGATCTTGCCGCGCTTGGCATCCAGCGCGCCCTTCTTGTGCTTAATCGTTGCCCATTTTGAGTGGCCTGACATGCGAGAACCTCGGATCTTGAATGACTTGGGATGAGTACTGAAACGCGCGCAATCGGTCGAGCCGGCCACTTACTCCGGAGAACGGGCACAGCCGGACCCCCGCCTCGTGTCACTTCGAAGCAGTGCGCATGAAACAAAATTATATCCCGGGGCTCAAGTCGCAGTCGAGAGCGACCGCCCCACCAGGAGGCGGCCGCCGTCCTAGGCAACAGGCTTCATTTCTGGGCAGTCTGCTTCTTCTGGTGCTCTTCCGCCCGCTTCTTCATATCAGCATCGGTGACGTCTTCGACGTGGGTTGCGATCCACCAGTTGTTGCCCTGCGAATCGGTCACACCGCCATGTCGGTCGCCATAGAACTGGTTTTCGGGCTTGCTAATCGAAGTTGCGCCGGCGTCCAGCGCCTTCTGGTAAACGGCGTCGCAATCATCGACGTAAACGTAGAAATTTCCCGGCCGAGACTTCCACTGGTCGTGCGCTCGGCCCAGCATCACTATCGACGTGCCAACCTTAACTTCTGCGTGACCGATGTTGCCTTTGTCGTCGCGCATGGCAAAGATTTCCTGCGCGCCGAAAGCTTTCTTCAGAAAATCGATGACCGGTGCCGGGTCGTCAATGGTGAGGTAAGGGGTAACGGTCGAATATCCATCAGGAATCGGTTTGACTGCCATCAGTAACTCCTCTCAGAACGGCTCAGCCAAAAATGCGCTGGCGAAGTGTAGAGATAGTGACGCTTGTAAGGGACGGTCGTCTTGTAAAAATTTGAACTTAATCCATGGGCACGTGATTGACGTGCGGGGTCTTGCGGGCCAGGTACTCCGAAGGCGTGATACCGGCAAACGACTGGAAGTCGTGAATGAAATGCGCCTGATCGTAGTATCCGCAATCAAGCGCGATCTGGGTCCAACTGATCTCGCCGAGCGGATGCGCCGTGCGGATTACTTTCTGGAATCGGCTTACGCGCGAAAACAGTTTCGGCGTCAGCCCGACCTCGTCGCTGAAGAGCTGAATAAAATGCCTCTGGCTGAAACCGGTGCGGCCGACGATCTGTGACATGGCAGGCGGCGGGAGTGGCCGGCAGATCTGCTGCAAAGCGAAATTGACCACTGGATGCCGCTCGAGTGGTTTGAAGAGCTGTTCCAGCAGGCAGCCCTCGAGTACTCTCAGCTTTTTTTCTGGAGTCTGACCGCTAAGCAGGCGTTCCCGCAGGAACGTCGCTTCATCGCCCCAGAGGCAATCCAGCGCCACCGATTGATTGATCATCTCTGCCGGAGGCACGCGGAAAAACGGAAACGCTCCGCCGGGTTTGAAGTGCACGCCCACGGTTGAAGCCTCGCCTGCAGTGTCGATGATAAAGAATTCCGAGCGCGGGCCAGAAACGACGCAGCCCGGTATCGTGGTGGTCTTCTCCGAGTCGTGCGGATCGTAGACGCGAATTCTATCCTCGGCCAGGTTGATGACCAACTCGACTGTGCCGTCCGGAAGCAGTCGCTCTTTCTCGTGCGGAACATTGTAGCCCTCGTACAGCCAGAGCAGGTCAACGAAGTCCGAGAGCGGAGCAGCGGGTTTGCGAGCGAGGTAAAACATAGACCAAGAACTTCAGCCGCATTTTACTGCAGTTGGGAGTAGTGGATTTGAATCACGGCACCGGTTTCTTACGTACGTGGTTTTTTACGGCACCGGTCCTAACGGCACTGTCTTATTTTGTTGTGGCACACACGTCCCTCTTTGTCTTCTTGTTGTGGCACACAAGTCCTCTTTTTCTTCGAATTGTCCTCTTTTCGAATTGTCATCCTGAGCGGAGGCGCGGCCTTCTCGTGCCGGAGTCGAAGGATCTGCGGTTCCTCGAGAACAATCGCGTGCTTCCCTTTCTGACAACCCGCAGGTCGTAGACTCCGCTTCGCTGCCCTCGGGATGACAATTCGTGGAGTAGTGCGCTGCCCTGTGGAGTGCTGCGGTTGTTTTGACTGCAGATCGCCACGGCGCATGATGCTCGGATTGCGGCGTCACCCCTTGCAACTTCAAAGACGAAACACGAAACTGTTCCCATGCGCCTGACCATCAACGGCAAAGAACAGAGCTTCGACAACTCCATAACGCTCGCACAACTGATCGAGCAACTCGGGATGAAGGGTGACCGCGTGGCGGCCGAGCTCAATCGTGAAATCGTCTCCCGCGCGCAATGGGCGGAAACAGCTCTGAACGATGGGGATCAGTTGGAGATCGTTCACTTCGTAGGCGGCGGATAGGCGATTTTGCCCTGGCTGCTTCCCCGCTCAAGCCGAAATTCCTTCGATCGCACCACGCTTCCAGTGTCAATATTGAAACGGCTTTTTGACACATATGAAACCCTCATGAATCCTGCAGCCCCTGCGGTTGACACATGTTGCAACGGATTCTAAACTCAGATGTTTGCCCGTACTTGTACGAGCGCTCCGTAGTCAGCCGATCATGCCGGACTTCTATTTTGCGCGTTATCTTCCGCTGCTGATTCACATCCTTGTCGCCGGGGGAATTGCCACCGCGATCGTGGTTCTCTCGTACTTCATCGGCCAGCACAAGTACAATCCCGCGAAAATGTCGCCTTACGAGTGCGGCATGGAACCAGTGGGCAACGCCCGCCAGCGCTTCACGGTGAAGTTCTACCTGGTGGCCATGCTCTTTATCCTGTTCGACGTCGAAGCGATTTTCCTTTATCCCTGGGCCGTCGTAGAGAAGCCGCTGAAAGCGGCCGGTCTGGGAATGTTCTGGTTCTGGGAGATGCTGGTGTATATCGGCATCGTCCTCGCAGGCCTCTGGTATGTCTGGAAGAAGGGCGTGCTCGACTGGAACAAGCAGGGCAAGGCGGAGAAGATTTGATGGCACTCGAGCCGGCAATCACCGATGTTGAGCAGTTGAAGGATCGGCCTGAGGTCGCGGCGCTGCTCGCGAACCACGGTACAGCCGTTTCAGCTGCCAAGTTCGACCGCAACGAGCTGACCATCTGGGTCGATCGCATCGCCCTGCGCCAGGCCTGTCAGACCCTGAAGAGCGACCCCAAGCTGCAATACAACGCGCTCGCGGATCTCACCTGCGTCGACTTTTATCCGCGCGAACCGCGCTTTGAGGTCGTGTATCAGCTCTTTTCTACGGTCACAAAGAAATATCTGCGGCTCAAGGTCCGGCTCTCCGGCGATGATGCCAACATCGATTCACTGACGCCGATCTGGCCGGGCGCGAACTTCTTCGAGCGTGAGGTCTTCGACCTGTTCGGCGTGCGCTTCGATGAGCACCCAAATCTTACGCGCATCATGATGCCGAATGACTGGGAAGGTCATCCATTACGTAAGGATTACCCCGTAGAGGGCTACCGCTAATGGCGCACATGACTCCAACGCCGGTACTGGATCCATCGCAAGATCAAACGATGGTCCTGAACATGGGCCCGCAGCACCCATCGACGCACGGCGTTCTGCGGCTGCTGCTCGAAGTCGACGGCGAGACTATCGTGCGCATCATGCCCGACATCGGGTATCTGCACACCGGCATCGAGAAGACCTGCGAAGCCAAGTTCTACCAGCAGGTCGTGCCCATGACCGACCGCATCGACTACCTCTGCCCCATGACCAACAACCTGGCCTACTGCCTGGCTGTGGAGAAGCTGCTGGGAATGGAGATTCCGCCACGCGGGCAATGGCTGCGCGTGCTGCTGAACGAGTTGACCCGTATCAACTCGCACCTGGTCTGGCTGGGCACGCACGCCATGGACATCGGCGCGATGACTGTCTTCCTGTACTGCTTCCGCGAACGCGAAGACGTGCTGCGGCTCTTCGAAGCCGTCGCCGGCCAGCGCATGATGACCTCGTACTTCCGCATTGGCGGCGTATCGATGGAGCCGCCGTTAGGTTGGTTCGATCGCGTGAAGAATTTCCTCACGCGATTCCCTGGCAACATCGACGAGTACGAGAACCTGCTGACGAATAACCCGATCTTTGTGAATCGTCTTAAGGACGTCGCGTACATATCGGCGGAAGACGCCATCGGTTTGTGCGCTACCGGCCCGACCCTTCGCGCCAGCGGCGTGGACGTAGACCTCCGCCGCGACCAGCCTTACACGGGTTACGAAAACTTCAAGTTCAACGTGCCCACCTCGACCAAAGGTGACGTCTACGCGCGGTACATGGTTCGCGTGGCCGAGCTTCGCGAGTCGCAGAAGATCGCTATGCAGGCGCTGGAAGGTATGCCGGAAGGCCCATCCAAAGCCGACGCACCCAAAGTGGTGCTGCCCGACCGGGAGAAGATGAAGACGCAGATGGAAGCCCTCATCTATCACTTTAAGATTGTGACGGAAGGCTTTGTTGTGCCTGAGGGTGAGGTTTATATGCCCATCGAGTCGCCGCGCGGCGAGATGGGCTATTACGTGGTGAGCGACGGCACAGCAAAACCGTATCGGGTACACATGCGCTCCCCATCGTTCGCGAATCTGCAGACGCTACGCAAGATGTGCGAAGGCCGCCTGATCGCTGACGTGGTCGCCGCGATAGGAAGCATCGACATCGTGCTGGGCGATTGCGACAGGTAACGCAGGGGCTAGGGGTCAGGGATTAGGGGCTAGTTTTCAGCAGCCCCGCAGGAACCGGCCACAGGACTTGATGTTTGTCATCCCGAGCGAAGCCGAGGGATCTGCGGTTTGCCGGTTGTGGCTGGAGAATGGCGATGTAAGGTCCTTCGACTCCGCATTCGCAACAGCGGCGAATGCTCCGCTCAGGATGACACTGAGGGTTGATAGTTCGGATTTCGCTAATTGCTGACGGCTAATTGCCAATTGCTCGAACATGAAATTCTCCGACCAACTCGAACAGCGGTTTGCAACGATGGTCACGCATTATCCGACCAAGCGCTCGGTGCTGGTTCCCATGCTGCTCTATATCCAGGACGAGCTGGGTGCGATTACCGATGACGCTATCCAGGAGATGGCGCAGCGAGTGGAACTGTCCGACCTGGAGGTACGCAACGTCGTCAGCTACTACTCGATGATGCGCACCAAGCCGATCGGCAAATACAACTTCCAGATTTGCACCAACGTCAGCTGCCTGCTGCGCGGCGGCGAAGAGCTTTTGGAACACACCAAGAAGAAGCTGGGTGTGGGCAATAAAGAATCGACACCGGACGGCCTGTTTTACGTGGAAGAGGTGGAGTGCATCGGCGCCTGCTCCTGGGCTCCGGCGATGATGATGAACTACGACTTTCATGAGAACCTGACGGCCGAGAAGATCGATCAGTTGGTTGCGGAATTGAAGAAGAAGGAACAGCAGTAAAGACGCTCTTCGCTGTTCGCCATTCGCTCTTCGCCAGATGCTTTCGGCGACGGCCTCTGACGAAAAGCGAAAAGCCAAGGGCCAAAAGCGAATCCCCGAATGGCGTATCTAGTCTCCCATCCCGATGAGGTAAAGGTCGTTTCCAAGCGTTTTGGCTTGGGCGCGACTAATCTCGACCGTTACCTCGAACTCGACGGCTACAAGGCCCTGCAGAAGGCGCTGAACATGGCGCCGGACGCCATCACCAACGAGGTCAAGGCGTCGAACCTGCGTGGCCGCGGCGGTGCGGGCTTTCCCACGGGCATGAAGTGGTCGTTCGTCCCCAAGCAATCGGCCAAGCCGAAGTACGTGCTCTGCAATGGCGACGAGAGTGAGCCCGGCACCTGTAAAGACCGCCTCATCTTCGAGCATGATCCGCACTCCGTGATCGAAGGCGTGATGATCGCCTGCATCGCTGTGGGCGCGAAGACCGGCTACATCTACCTGCGCGGCGAATACCGCTACCTGATCCAGATCATGGAAAAGGCGGTCGCCGACGCCTATGCGCGCGGTTTCATCGGGAAGAACATCTTTAATTCAGGCGTCGATCTGGACATCTTTGTGCACTCAGGAGCAGGCGCCTACGAAGTCGGCGAAGAGTCGGCCTTGATGGAATCGCTGGAAGGCAAGCGCGGCATTCCGCGCATCCGCCCGCCCTTCCCTGCGGTTGTGGGACTCTGGGGCGGCCCGACGGTCATCAATAACGCCGAGACGCTGGCCAGTGTGCCGCACATCATCCTTAGCGGCGGCGAGTGGTTCGCCAATCTGGGTACTCCAAGAAACGGTGGCACTCGCCTGTTCTGCATGAGCGGCGAGTTGCAGAAGCCCGGCGTCTACGAGCTGCCGATGGGCTACAACCTGAAGAAGATGATCTACGACGTCTCCGGCGGCATGGTGAAGGGCAAGACCTTGAAAGCCGTCGTGCCCGGTGGCTCGTCGGTGCAGATCTTGAAGCCTGACGAGATTGACGTCGCGATGGACTTCGACTCCGTGTTGAAAGTCGGCTCGATGCTGGGTTCCGGTGGCGTGATCGTCATCGACGACCAGATGTGCATCGTGCGGTTCGCACTTCGAGTGACCAAGTTCTACCAGCACGAGAGCTGTGGCTGGTGCATCCCCTGCCGCGAAGGCACCGACTGGATGAAGAAGACCCTGACGCGTATGCACGCCGGCGGTGGCGTCGAAAAGGACATCGACAATTTGAAGTACCTGGCGGAAAACATGCTGGGACGGACCTTCTGTCCGCTGGGTGATGCGGCGGCGATGCCGATCATCTCCTATGTGGAGAAGTTCCGGAACGAGTTTGAAGATCACCTGAACGGCAAGCCGTGTCCGTATGAGAAGGCGGCCGAAGCGGTGATGGCATAGGGGTCCTTCGACTCCTCATTCGCAAAAATCGCGAATGCTCCGCTCAGGATGGCAAGGTTTTGGTTCTGGTTTTTGCTAATTGCTAACGGCTAGGTGCTAATTGCTGGTCTTATGGCTGACGTAACCCTTACTGTCGACGGCAAGAAACTCAGCGTTCCTGCGGGGACGCTCCTCATCGAAGCCTGCAAGAGCACAGGCATCGAGGTGCCATCTTTCTGCTATTACCCCGGCTTGTCACTCTGCGGCGCGTGCCGCATGTGCCTGGTCGAAATCGAGAAGATGCCCAAGCTGCAAACCGCCTGC
>DATHQX010000237.1:0-15702 GCA_035482295.1 Verrucomicrobiia bacterium | reverse complement strand
TTGAAACACTTTCCCGAGATACAGAATTTCGCTATTGAGAAGCTTCGCGCCGCTTTTTGCCAAGTCGTCCTCCGAGAAGAAACTAGGGGGCGGGCGTTGCAGCTGCCCGCACCGCCGCAAATCACGCATCCATCGCGCGTTGGAATAGTAGCAGGGAAGCAGGACCGGAACACGGCGTTGGTTCGTCCCGCAGGTTGAACACGCCCAAGTGCTCGCATATACTCAGGCCATAGAACCGCGCATGACGATCAACACGCTCATTGTCGACGACGAAAAGCCGGCCCGCGACGAACTCGCGTACCTCTTAAAGGGTTTTCCCGACGTGCACCTTGTCGGGCAGGGCAAAAACGGCGTCGAGGCGCTTGCGCTCATCAAGGAACATTCCCCGGACCTCGTTTTCCTCGACGTGCAAATGCCTGGGCTTAACGGCTTCGGCGTGATCAAGAAGCTGATGGACCGCAAGGTCCCGCTGCCGCAAATTGTCTTCGCCACCGCATACGATCAGTACGCCGTGAAGGCCTTCGAAGTAAACGCCATCGATTACCTGCTCAAGCCCTTCGACCGCAAACGTGTCTCCCAGGCCATCGACAAGGTCCGCCACAAGCTGGAGAGCGCCGGCTCGTCCGACGACCAGCTTGGCACCATCGTCAAAATGCTGGAACAGCAGCAGCGTCCCCCGGCCGCCAAGGTACTGCTGAAAGCTGCGGGGCGTCTGTTTCTCGTCGACCAGAAAGATATCTGCTACGCCTCAATCGAGGACGGCATCATCACCGTGGTCGCCACCCACATGGAAGGCCAGTCGAACTGCCGCACCTTGGAAGAGCTGCTCGACTCGCTCGATCCCAACATGTTCTGGCGTGCGCACCGCTCCTACCTGGTGAACATCAACCGCATTAAGGAAGTTGTGCCTTGGTTCAAGAGCTCCTACCAGATCCGCATGGAAGACAAGAAGCAGACCGAAATTCCGGTCAGCCGTGCACAGACGAAGAGATTGCGGGAATTGTTTGGCCTCTAACAGCGGCCAGCACTCAGCATTCAGCCAATTTTGGTGCATCGCTACCGACGACTCGCCGCACAGGGATGAGTCTATGGAAACTGAGTGCTGACGGCGGAGTGCTGACTACTGCTTCTTTTCGTGCAGCCGTCGCACGACCTTAGGTGTCACCCTGCGCGGCGACAGCCTGAGCGACTCAACCACAGCGCGATTCTTCCAGCCGGGAATGACCACGCGCTTGCCCTTCTTCATTCCATCGTAGGCAATGCGCGCGACCTCCTGGACTTCGACCAGCAGCGGCCCGTGCAACAGGTTGGAATCAGCGATCCCGGCACGTTTCTGGAAATTCGTCTTCACCGGGCCGGGACACAGGCAAGTCACGGTCGTTTTGCTGCCGCTGAGTTCCTCTGCGATGGCCTCGGTGAAGTGCAGCACATAGGCTTTGCTGGCGTAGTAGACCGCCATGAACGGTCCCGGCAGAAACGCCGCGGTGCTGGCAACGTTCAGCAGCTTACCCTCACGCGCTCGAATCTGAGGCAGGAAAAGCTTGGTCAGATGCGTCAGCGCGACGATGTTCACTTGCAGCATCTCCGCCTCGGCGCTCCAGTCCGTGTTCAAAAACGGCCCCTCACCGCCGAATCCGGCATTGTTGACCAGAACATCCAGAACAACGCCCGATTCCTGCAACTCCTGATAGAGCTCAAGCGGCGCGGCGGGATGGGCGAGATCCTTCGGTGAAATCCATACCTCGGCGTTGTAGCGTGACTGTAGCTCGTTAGCCAGCTCGCGCAGGGCCGTACGGTTGCGCGCCACCAGCACCAGCCTGTAACCATCCCGAGCGAACAGATGCGCCAGCTCCAGCCCAATGCCGCTGGACGCCCCGGTGATGAGAACGGTCTTCGGCGCGAAGAATGGATTTGTAGCGCTCACTTCTCTTTTATAGCGGATATTCGAGGTGCGCGGCAGAGCCGAAAGTACCGCGATCTGTAGCCCCGCCGTTGACGAATTCGGTTACTCGCCTACTTCGACTTAGATTGCAGGAAGGTGACAATCTGCCACTTCTGCTGCTTGGTGAGGTTGGGCCACGCCGGCATGCCAGAGCTCGGATTGCCCGTGCTGATGAACCAGGCCACCTCGCCCGGATTGGCGCTCTGAACCCTCGCCGAATCCAAGGCTGGTGCGGGGCCCATTCCCTGGCGATTGTTGCCGTGGCACTGCGCGCAGGTCTTGGAGTAGAGCATTTTTCCGGCCGCCGCTGCCGAGGCACTGTTAGCGTAAGGATTCTTCGCAGCCGCCGACGCCGGCGCGTTACGAAACGTAGATTGAGCAAGCAAAAGCGTGGAAAGCGAAAAAGCTATAACAATGGCCGAGGGAATGACAAAACGAACCCGTGCTCGCAAGTTTCTTCCTCCGTCCTCGATTGTACAAGGACGGTCAGTTTGGATGCCGGCTCGCGTAGCCGTGCGTCAATACTGGCGGGAATCTTCCGTCCACTGGCAAACGGCATCGCGCTCCGCATTGGTTGGCCGGGCACTGCGATGGATCAGCAGGTACTTGGGATCGGGCATATCCCCGTTGGTTACCTGCTCGCAAATCTCCTCAAGCTTATCTTCCCTCTTGTTCGCCGGATACTCGGCCCACTCGGAGAAATTCATCTTCCGCCGCGCCTCGTGCACATCGCTCGCAATCATCCACGATACTGGCGCCACGTGGCTGTACCACGGCCACTCTGTCTGATTGGAGTGGCAGTTTGCGCACGAATTTTCCAGCACCGCCTTCACCGTGGGAGGCAATTTTCCCTTGGCATAGATCGACTGCGAATCTGGCGCCTGTGGATTGCTGCGGTCCACAGGAATGAACTGCGCGACCACAAGCCCCACCAGTAGAACAAGCGCAGCCCGCTTCAACCAACGCCAAGCCGCTTTCACTTTGCTGCCTGCTCCACTTTGAGAGACCGCACATACGTGATCACCTGCCAGATTTGAGGATCGCCCAGCTTCGACCACGTCGGCATGCCGGAGCCCATGCTGCCATTCACCAGCAGCCAGTGCAGATCGCCCTCCGTCGCCTGCTGCTGCACGCGTTCCGTACGCAGCGAGGGACGCTTCTTGGTTCCCTCGGCATCTTCCCCGTGGCAGTGAGCGCAGTGATCGTGGAAAACTCGTTGGCCCGCGGCAACCGCATCCGGCTGATCGCGATACGGATTTACCTTGTCTCGATCCCGCTCCGGTACCTTATTGAGCCATGCCCCGTTCGAAGTCGCAAAGACAAGTGCAGTGGATACTACCAGTACCACAAGAATCAGGAATGATTTCGATTGGTAGGACATATTCTTGATTATTCCTGCTTAAGTTTGACTATTGATGAAAGCCGCTGAAAAGCTCAATCTCGTATTGAATGAAGAGGCGGAGAATAAGAGGAGGTGGCCTGCCCGTCCACATAAAACTCGGTGGTCCACCACGTCTTCAGACCGTATTCGAGCTCGGTTTCGATAAAAACGTCACCGCCCTTGGGATTGCCGACAGCATTGAAGGTTTCAATGTCCAGATTTCCAGGCTCTTCCATGTCCTGCGAGTAGGTTACGAAATAAGGCCGTTCCTGGGCGTGAGCAGTATTCGGACACAGACAGAGCAGTTCTACAAGAGCAACTAGAGCTTCGACTACATGCGATCGTAGAAGATGAAATCGTACCGCCATAAATACTCCAGAGATTGCGAATCTGATTGACCCTGAGGGAAAGATGACGCTATACTTACATCCGGATTACAATTGCAACTGAGTTACAACTAAGCTAAAAGTATTAAACGACATCCAGGAATGGAAGACAACCATACGAACGATATTTTGTTGCAACAGGGTTGCATATCAATGCAACAAAGGTAGAAGCCATGCCGTTGCCACAGACTGAAGCTCCCGGAGCCCTGCAAACCGCACTCTTAAGCCGTGGGATTCGTATGACGCGTCAGCGGCGCGTCATCCTGGAAATCATCGAGACCGCCAGCCAGCACCTTGACGCTGCGCAGATTCTGCGGAAGGCAGTCCGGGTCGATCCCAATATCAATCGCGTCACGGTCTACCGAACCTTGGGTCTTTTAAAGCGTCACGGCCTGGTCGACGAACTGGACCTGCTGCACGTGAAGGGCGAGGGACACTTTTACGAGCGGCGCCCGCAGCGCGACCACATGCACATGACATGTCTGCGTTGCGGCAAGGTGCAGGAGTTCGAGAGCGACCTCTTCGACCGCGTCAAGGGACAGGTCGAACGCGACTGCCACTTCCATATCCTGGTAGCGCGTTTTGAGATCGGCGGATACTGCTCGGCTTGCCGTAAGTAAGCGACGATCAAGGTAGATTTGCCTTCGCTGCTGAAAAGAACTCACTGCCTACCGGAGGCGGCTGCCCGACTCGAACGCATCGCCTGGCTCGTCTGCGTAAGCGCCGCCACCAAACCCGGAATCGTATACTCCCGCGCCTCGATATCGACTGGCAGGCCGAGTTCGCGCAGTGTGGCCGACGTAACTGGTCCTATCGACGCGCTGTGAATGCCCCGTTCAGGTCCTGACTTCTTCAGTGCGGCGCGAGCGGCTCGCAACCCTAACAATCCTACAAAATTCTTCACGGTCGACGAACTAGTAAAGGTAATGGCATGCGGCCGGCGAGCACTCGTCAAAGCGGCTTGCAAACGTTTGCGGGAGGATTCAGGCGCCACGGTCTCATAGGCCTCAATCACATCCACGCTCGCTCCAGCCTTGCGCAGTTCTCTCGGAATCACGTCGCGCGCGACCTTGGCGCGCACTAGTAGAATTCGCTTTCCTTTCACCCGCCGATGCAACGCACTGACTACCGACTCGGCGACATATTCCTTCGGTGTGACCTGAACGTGCACGTCATGCGCTTCGATCGCCTTCTTAGTAGCCGGGCCGATGGCAGCAATCTTCAGATGTGACAACGCACCACGGTTGAGCTTCAGCTTGCCGAGTCGCGCAAAGAGCGCCTCCACGCCATTCACGCTAGTCAAGATCAGCCAGTCATAGCCTGCAAGGTTTCGCAGCGCGGTATCGAGTGGCTTGTACGAGCTTGGCTTACGAATTTCAATAAACGGGATCTCGATCACTCCACAGCCCAGTTCGCGAAGCTGGGACGACAGCGCGCCTGCCTGCTTTCTGGCGCGCGAGACCAAAACGCGGCACCCGGCAAGCGGTCGGTTCTGTTTGTTGGTGCCGAGAGGAATCTTGGGCAACGCTAGGTCCTCTGACTGCGATCTGCGACGGTTCTGGTATGGCGGTTTCGATTAGAGCGTTTCTCGCTGGCTTCTGCAACCCGGTCTCAAGGTTGGGCTGCGTCGGCGACTCCACCGTAAACGTCGTCCAATATCCTGGTGGCTCCCCGTTGCAATAGCGTTTCACCTACGGTCTCACCCAATACGACTGGGTCGCCGCCTGTCTGGTGCTCGCGCAGGATCAATGAACCGTCAGGCCGAGCCACGATCGCGGTGAGTAAGAGCGTGTCGTCCTTGATCTCGGCAAATGCGCCAATCGGAACCTGGCAGCCCCCCCCGAGCTTATTCAGCAGCGCTCGCTCACAGGTCGTCGAGGCCCGAGACGCAGCATCGTCGAGGAAGAGAAGATGCTTACGCATTTCAACATCGCCGGCACGAATCTCGATACCAAGCGCGCCCTGTCCAGCTGCAGGGCACATGAACTCTGCCGACAAGACTTCCTTTATCAGTTGCGTCTTGCCCAAACGCGTGAGCCCCGCCGCGGCGAGAATAATTGCATCGTACTCGCCCTGTTCCAGCTTGCGAACTCGAGTGTCAACATTGCCGCGCAGAGGATGAATCACAAGGTCGGGCCGTGCCACCTTCAGTTGAGCCTGCCGCCTCAGGCTGCTGGTCCCGACGAGCGCGCCTTTTGGCAGAGCCTGAACACTGTCGTACTTGACTGAGAGAAAAACATCGCGCGGGTTCACTCGCGTCGTGATGGCCACCAACTCGAAGCCCGGTGTCAACTCCGTCGGCAGATCCTTCAGACTATGCACAGCCAGATCGACGCGGCCCTCGGCCAGCGATTCTTCGATCTCCTTGGTGAACATTCCCTTGGTGCCGACTTTGGCCAGAGCGACGTCGGTAATCTTGTCGCCCGTGGTCTTGATGATTTCGATCTCGACTTCGTGTCCCTGCTCGCGCAGCAGCGCCGAGATGTGGTTGGCCTGCCAGAGTGCGAGCTGCGATCCGCGCGATCCTATCCTGAGCTTCGCCATCAGCGGCGCATCCTCGACTTTCCGCCGCCCACTGCGGCTTCATCCTCTCTGACATCAGCTTTGGCATCGCGTAGCCCAAACAGCTTGCGGACCAGATCGATGAGCGTCGTCGCCTCCGAAGATTCACGCGCCGCGCTTTTCAGCGTAGTGATTGGGGTATGCATGATTTTGTTGACGATTCCTCGGGTCAGCGCTTCGACCGCCAGTTCCTGCTCCGGACTTAAGCTTCCCAGCCGCCCACGCACGCGGTCGATCTCCGCCTGGCGGACGGTCTCCAGATGCTCCTGCAGCGAGACGATTGTGGGCACGACATCCAGCGTCTGCAGCCGCGCCTGGAATTTGTCCACTTCCAACTGAACGATGGCTTCCGCGCGGTCCGCTTCGACGCGACGATCGGCTACATGTGTCGATACTACCTGTTGCAGGTCGTCGATGTCGTAGACGAAGATGCCGTCCAGCTTGTTCATCTCCGGATCGATATCGCGCGGGACAGCGATGTCGATGAAGAACATGGGACGGTTGCGGCGGCGGCTCAGGAAGCGCTCGCCGTGCTCCTTGCGGAAGATTGCATGCGGAGCACCCGTGGAACTGATGACGATGTCGGCTTGCGGAACGGTATCGTAGAGTTGGTCGAAGGGCAGCGCCTCTCCGTTAAACTTCTTCGCCAGCGCCAACGCGCGATCGTAGGTTCGGTTGGAGACGTAGATCTTCTCCGCTCCATGCGCGAGCAGATGGCGCGCCGCCAGCTCGCACATCTTTCCAGCGCCCACAAGGTAAACGCTCTTGCCCTTCAGATTGCCGAAGATCTTCTTGGCGAGGTCCACGGCAACCGATGCCACGGATACCGCCGAGGTGGCAACCGCAGTCTCGGTGCGGACTCGCTTGGCGACGGCGAACGCGCGCGTGAGTAAAGCGTCGAGTTGTGAATTGACGCCGCCCACAGCGCGGGCGGTGGCATAAGCTTCTTTGACCTGACCCAGAATCTGCGGCTCGCCGACGACCATCGAGTCCAGACTGGAAGCGACGCGAAAGACGTGGCGAACGGCATCGCGGTCACGGTATTCGTAGAGGTGTGTCCTGTAGGCTGTGGGATCGACGCCGTAGAACTCCTGGAAGAAGCCGTCCAGACCGGCCAACTCATTCGTGGTCCGCGCCAGAATCTCCACCCGGTTACAGGTCGAGACAATCATTCCCTCTTCGACGCCTGGGCAAGAGGTCAGCGCCCTGACCGCCTCGGGCAGCCGCGCCTCGGGAATGGCGAACTGCTCCCGCACTTCCACGGGTGCAGTTCGATGGTTCACGCCGATGAGGACGTAGTTCATGACGCGATAAATTTATGTACCCTGCTAAAAGTGTTGGCCGCCCATGCACAGATAGCCACAATGAACGCAAAGGTCGCCAGAAACGCGGCGCGACGGCCCCTCCAACCTGAGTTCCAGCGCGTGTACAGCAGCAGCATGTACACCGCCCACATGATGAACGAAAGCAAAATCTTGGGATCGGAAAAGAACATCGGGCCGTAGCGTTCAATCGCCAGCACCGAGCCGGTCACGATCCCGAAGGTCATAAACGGAAATCCGAACAGCAGCGCGTGATAGCCGATGTCGTCGATCGTCTGCAGTGGCGGAAGCCACGTCAGCAATGATGTTTGCCGTTTCGACTTCAGCGCGCGTTCCTGCGCCAGGTAAAGCAGGCTGGCCCCGAAGCTGAGGAATAATCCTGCGTAGCCGGTGAAGATCAACACCACGTGAACGAAGATCCAGCCATTGCGCAGCAGGGGCGAGGTGATCATCACCGGAGTCTGGCCGATCGCCGATATGAATGTCAGAACGAAGACAATGGGGAATATGACAATGCCGAGCGTAGTGGTGCGGTACCTGACGAAGAAGACGAAGAACACCACCATCGCCAGAAACGCCAGCAGAGACTCTGAATAGTGAATCGAGGCCAGGGTTACATGGCCGATCAGGATGGTGGCTTCCACCAGTGACACGAAGTGAAAGATGAGTCCCAGCCCTACGGCAGGCTCAACCACCTTCGCCAGCAGATTGCCTTTCTTACTGAGCAGCAGTAGCGAGTACAGCAAGCCAACGCCATAGCAAACCACCGCAACTCTAAGCCAAATTAGCGGCATAAACCCCATGAACGGTTACGGCTACAACTCACCGTTCTACTGAATTAAGTATAGCGGCTGCACGCGTTTGGCCGAGGGTGGAAGTCACTAGCTCCTGTGATGTGCGTCACAGAGGCCTGGCAGCGCAGGACTTAAACCCTCGCCGCGCCTAGCTGGGATAGTGGAAATGGACAATGTGCTGCGAAGCGATGGTCACGCCGTCCTTCGTGGCCGGATGGAAGTGCCACCGTTGCAACACTTGCAGCACCTTCTGCTCAACGCCGTAACCGATTCCCTGCAGGAGCTTGGTTTCAACCACGTTTCCCTGCGGGTCGATGGTAACCTCGACGATCACGTCCCCCTGCACACCCGAGGGCAGGTCTGCCCGCGAGATTGGCGGGTCAGGAAAGACGTCCGGGAAAGCCGGAATCACTTCATCGCCGGTGAGAGGCGAGCCTGGAACGTGTCCGAACGGCGACCCTCCACGAGCAGTCTGGAGAGCGGCATCGTTCGCCGTCGCCGCAGGCGGTTCTTCCTGCTTCGGCTCAAGCTTCGGAGGCTTTGGCTTAGGAGCCAGCTTAGCCTGCAGCGTCAGCTTCGATTTTTCCGGCAAAGCTTTTGCCTGCTCCGGCCCAACCGGCGCCAGGTAGATAATGGACTGCGATCCGGAAGAGCGCGGGATACCGAGATCGACTTCCAGCGGCGTGACGAAGGCCGGAGCGGAGTGATAAGCGAGGACGCCCAGCAGTATCAGCTGCGCTGCAAATGAGGCTAGCATGGAGCAGCTCCAGCGCTTGCCTTCCCTCTGTTCAACCGGCTCAAACATCGCCATCCTACTCACTTAACTTGTAATTATTGACCGAAACGGCTTCCCTTGCACAGAAATAAGCCGGGTACTCGCCCTCGAAATCTGCACTCTAGTGTTGGACGAGAGTGCGCGGTCGCAGTTAGCTCCATCGAGGAGAAGCACTTAGTCCACGCCGATGGAATCCAGCAGCTCTGTCAGCCGTTCTCCGTCTAACGTGAGGCGACGGCCGTCGCGAAGCATGTCGGGAATTTCGTCAAAGCCTTGCAGCAGGCGAAGCTTCACACCTGCATATTGCTCCGGCTCGGTGAGCGCGCGGCCGCGTTGCGCCGCCCAGTGTTCCAGCGCCGTAGGCTTGAGGAAGATGCTGACCGCGAAGATTGTCCTGCGGTCCAGCGTGACGTCGAAGATGTACTCCATGGAAGGAGCTTGGGGATCATCCGCCACCGCAGCCCGTTGTCCCACAAAGTAGTACTGGTAAACGTAGCCGGTCTGCGCGGCATGGTTCTTCCACTGCGTGGTCATAGGTCGGCAGCACCAACTCCGATCCGAGCGGTCGGTTTTATTGCCGTCCGCTCGCTGCCACCAGAAGATTCATGATGTACTCGCTGGCCTGCTCCGGGGTCATCGGGTCGAGGCCGCGCGAACTGATCACTACTAACTCGTTGTTCCCTGTGACCGAAAAACGCAACGAGTACGTGCCGTCCTTTAAGGTGGTGCAGCGAATCTCGGCCGGCGCGCGCTTGAACTGAATGTCAGTGTAGTCCTGATTGAACACTTTTCCCGGACGATTCAACGTCACCCGCAGGCCTCCGCCGAAGCTGGTAATCAATCCTGACAGGTCCTGCAGGTAAAGTGAATCTACAGCCGCATTAAGCTTCTCCTGCAGCTCATTCCAGAATCGTGGAGCGCCGCGCTCGATCAACTGCGCTTGCGCGCGGCTTCCTGGTTTCTCAGGCTGAGGCTTCGTCCATCCCGGGTTCGATGAGTCGCTCATAGGTTCATCCTCAATGGAGCCGAATTGCAACGCTTCCATTAGTCCGGTCAATTTGGACAGCTATGGGGATCCGACCAATCCCGTCACACCTCTATTATTCCGTAGGTCGCTCGCGCAAAATTGCTGCCGAAGTCTCGGAGCTGACCGGCGAATAGTACACCTCTTTGAACGTATACGACTTCGCTTTATTGCCGAGAATCGGCAGTATCTCCAGATGCCAGTGATAGTCCTCGTCGATGGTCTTCCAGAACCCCAGCGTCTCCGACTTATGCATGGTATTCGGCGAAGTGTGCAGCACCATGTGGAAGCCGTCGGCAATGGTGCGAATGCGGAACAGGGTCCGGCGCAGCAAGGCGGCAAAGTCGCGCATCGCTCCTGAGCGCAGGGCGCTGCGCTCGAAATAAGCTTCATGATTGCGCGGTGCAATCCACGTCTCAAACGGCACTCGCGGAGCATAGGGACAACTGGCCATATATTCCCCGCGAACCTCGATCACGCGCTGCTTCTGCTCCTGCTCCTGGCGCAGAATGTCGCAAAAGACGCAACGCTCCTTCACCTGGTAATGCTGCTTGGCCGAGCGCAACTCATAGAGCACACGTCGCGGAACGAAGGTCGTGGCCACAATCTCCGACGTCGGATGGTCGAACTCCTGTCCCGACATCGGTCCGTAATTCTTGAACACCGAAATGTACTTGAAGCGCACATCTCCCTTCAGGTCCTGGATGCGCTGGCCGCAGAGCGCCAGATACTCCTCGATCTCTCGATCGTCGGCATTCCACAAATGGCGGTCATGGCGCGCGTTTTCCACGATGACCTCATGCGCACCCACGGGCCGCATCTTGTCGTAGAGTCCATTGCCCGACCGCCCGGGCTCACCATCAATGCCATACAGCGGATGCGGATGTACGACGGCACGTGCCGACCACGGACTTCCATTCACTGTCGGCGAAGTAGCGACCACCTGCAACGGCAAGCCGGATTCCGGACAAAACGGGCATAGCGACGCAGCCGACGACGGCGGTTCAGGCTCATCGCCGCAGATGACCCACGAGCGCGTGATGGGATCCTTGCGCAGTTCCATTAGCTTTACTCTACGTCGGCAAGCGCTGTGGTGGGAAGAGGCATTCAGGCGCCGACGCGGTCGCGACCGCCTCGCCTCCCGCTTCGGGCATCGAGTTAAGAACGGGCGCGACTGGCCAATCTGTAATGTTTCAAACCGGAGCGCCCGCCCAAAGCAGGATTCGGCTTGGTTTTTCTTTCCGCGATACACCCGATATCACTGCATTCGCAGAAGCTCGGCGTTGAGATGGTTCCAGCGAGTTAGGAGCCATTGCTGTGGCGAGAGTAATTGCTTCCACCAGACTGCTCGGCCTGATTTTCGCGCTGGCGTTCATGTCCGGATGCGGTGGTTCGGCGCAACCCACCCCACCGGCGCCGACTCCTCTCAGCGCCGAAAACCTCAATCTCATTTTCGTCGTCAGCGAGGACCTGGCGTATCACGCTTCCGGCGACATGAATCCGGAGACGGCAAACCTTACCAACCGCGGCCTGCAGCGCACCCTTGCCATGGGCAGCTTTCTGCAACAAAAGGTACTCGGCGGCCTGAACGTGAACGGCATCTTCGCTCTTGAGCCGATGACCCATCTGCAGACCGCGAAACACTACCCCGACGTGGTGCCGTTGGAGACCATCCAGCAGTTCGCCATGCTGAACCAGATCATGCTGTCTTACGAGAGCTTCGTTCCCGTCGCAAACAACAGCTTTCCGCTCAATGTTTCGTATTCGTCTGCGCCGGTCCCCGGTGGTGTCGTTCAACCTCTGCAGATGTGTTCCAGCGCGAACCGCCTTCCCTATAGCTGCCAGGGCTTGGACTTCCGTGACGCCGATGACGCAAACGAGACTCTGCTCAGCGATCTCATCAACGCGAATTCTTCAGGCTTCTACGTTTTCTCAGCGCCGTGGGAAACGGTGAAGACGATGATGCACGGCGTCAGCGCGATCAAGGGCTATCAACTGTGGCTTCCAACGGCCTATTCTGGTCCCAACTACATCTACGCGATCTCCGTCACACCTTCGGGGCTGGCCAGCTTTGTCACCTATGACACACAGATAACTCCCTCAGCCGCGTATCCGACGCTCCCCGCCGGAGGCATCGTAAGCGTGCCTTGTTTGCCGGCGACCACCAATACGACGTTCCACATCCAGGTCACCGGAGGCGTTGGTGACGCCGTTGTTCCAGCGGGCGTCAACAAGAACGAAACTCTCTACATGATTCGCCACGCCGAGGCGCATCCCACGCCGTGGTGGGAAGACGGCAACTACGTCGGCAAAGGACAGTGGCGCACGCTCGATCTGCCATACGCCTTGGCGGGCAAGATTCATCCCAGCGTGGTGTACTCGATCGATCCGGCACAGGTGACGTCGGGCAGCACCAGCGCCGTTGGCGACAGCTATTCGTACGTCCGGACGGACATGACAGTTCTCCCCTACGCCATCGCGAACAACCTGCCATTCAACCTGGCAGCCAGTTTCTCCTTGCTGGCGCAGAATCCTCCACAACTAGCCACGCAGGCCAGCGACTTCTTCTTTACCGGCGGCACATTTTCGAATCAGACGTTGCTGGTGGGGTGGGAGCACGACCATATTCCGACAACGGTCAACGCGCTGCTGTCGACGTATCACGCCGGCCAAACGGCGCCTAACTGGCCCGACAACGACTTCGACACGGTCTGGACCATCAAGCTCGACGCCGACGGAAACTTGAGCGTGGACAACGATATCTGTGAAGGAATTGGTTCCGCAGACTTGCCGAAGGCGCCGCCTCCGTTCTGACCGGCCGATTCGCAAACCGTTCCAGCAACTTGGGATTTCTGCGCCCGAAGGCCAACAGGATGCGCTGCTACAATGGTTCTATTGAGCCGCGTACGCCTCATTGCCATCGATATTGACGGCACCTTGCTGGACTCCAAGGCCCAGATCTCGCAAGCCAATCTGGATGCACTCCGTCGCGCCCACGAAGCCGGCATCGAGACGGTTCTCGTGACCGGCCGCCGTCATCGTTTTGCCATGCCCGTCGCCGAGATGCTCGGCTTCGATCTCTGGATCATCAGCTCGAACGGCGCGGTCACACGCTCCACGCGCGGCGAAGGCTTTCACCGCGACCTGATGCCGCAAGCCACGGCCGAAAAGCTCTGCCGCCACATGGAAGACTTCCGCAACTACTCGGTCATCACCTTCGACCGGGAGGGCATGGGCGCCATCGTCTGCGAAAATCACGACCAGCTTTACGGTGTGATCCAGCGCTGGATGGAGAAGAACGCGCCCTACATCGAGTACGTCAGTCCCATCGAGAAAGCGCTCATCGAAGACCCGATTCAGGTCATGTTCTGTGGCCCGGTTGGCCTGATGCAGACCGCGCAGGAGCGGCTCGCCGACGCTGATTTCGCTGGCGATATGACCGTCCTTCGCACGCAATATGACTACCGCGATCTGACTATTGTTGACATCCTGAATGCAGGCTGCTCCAAGGGGCACGCCGTGGAGCGATGGGCCATCCACCGCGGGCTGGACGCTTCGCAAGTCATGGCTATCGGGGATAACTACAACGATATCGAGATGTTGACCTTTGCGGGACATCCGGTGATCATGGGAAATGCGTCTGATGACTTAAAGCAGAATGGCTGGACCATCACTCTGCACAACGATGAAAGCGGCGTGGCCGCCGCCGTCGAACAGGTACTGGACGCGAACGCGGCGAGTATCAAGGCGTAAGTTTTTTAGGCACTCTATGAAATTGTCATCCCGAGCGAGCGCAGCGAGTCGAGGGACCTGCGGTTCCCTGGTGCTGGTACTGTTGATCGCGCTCGTATCAGACCTTCACGCCGCCGAGCTTGCCAATCTTCGCAACGGATTCAACCTTCGCCACGATCATCACGAAGTTGTCGGCGCTACCACCCGCCTGTATATGAGCGCGGACCCAGCTGGCGGCTTCGTCGACGTACCCACTGACCAGATTGAAAGCTACGAACCAGCTCCGCCCGATCCCGCGGACCAAACTGCTGCTCCCGCCAAGACGACCGCGGACCTGAAGGCCATCGTCGCCGAGATCAGCGCCAAGAACAAAATCGACGCCGACTTTATCGCCAGCGTGATCGCCGCCGAGAGCGCGAACAATCCTCACGCCGTCTCGCCCAAAGGCGCGCAGGGGCTGATGCAGCTCATGCCGGGCACCGCCAGCAAGTTGGGCGTGAAGGACAGCTTCGATCCGGAAGCAAACGTCGACGCCGGTGTGCGCTACCTGCGCCAGTTGCTGGAGCTCTACCACTACGACGTCGCCAAGGCCCTGGCTGCCTACAACGCCGGCCCGCAGCGTGTTGATCAGTACAAAGGCGTTCCACCCTATCGCGAAACGCACGCTTACGTCGCGCGCATCATCAAGGATTACAACCGCAAGAAGCTGGCCGAGCAGAAGCAGCTCGCCCAGGCGAAGGCGCAACAACGTCGCGCGCAAGCCGATAAACCCTCACTTGCACGGAATCCTTCGGCTACGCCCAGCGGCGAATCGAACTAGCGCTCATTTCACCCAGGCAGCCCTTTGCAGAACCACACGATATCCATCCGGGTCTTCGAAGGTCACGCCATCACGGTCCCAGTAAGGATTAAACGACGCTACCGGTGTGAATCCGGCGTCCCGCATCCGTTGCACGCCAGCGTGCCATTCTGCCGGATCAGGAAGATAAAACACGAGGAGATTATCCGGGCTGGGAGCGCGGCCGGCGATGTGTCCCCGAGCATGCGTGAACTCGAAGTGATACGGCGCGTTCTCTTTGCCGAGCATGACTCCGTCAAAGCCTTCATGGTCTTCGAACCGAAACAGCAGCGACAAGCCAAGCCCATGTTGATAGAAGCGCAGCAGCGCCTCCAAGTCATCGGTTGGGCGGGCGACACGAAGTACTGGCACCGTAGTCATACCTTAGAGATGCTTTCGGGCTGTTCGAGTCGCGATTGCTATGATCTTTCGAGAGCCGCGGTTGAGCCAGCCTAAGGAACGTTTGACCTCACTGTTGCACTCATTTACCTTGACCATTAGCCCACGGGCGAGTCTTGTCCCCTCTGCATGAATAAAAAACGCATCCTGGTCTTCGGCGTAGTCCTCGTTCTTCTCTGCCTTCTGGTCTATTTGCAGATACGCGCGTGGAAGACCTTCGACTGGGCGATGTTCTGGAGCCGCACCGAGCACGTAAACTGGCTCTACATCTTCGCCGGACTGGCGTTCACCTATCTCGCGTATGTTCTGCGAGCCGTGCGCTGGCGTATCTTTCTCAAGCCCGTAAAAAAGACGACCACCGCCCGCCTGCTGGCGCCACAGTTCGTCGGCTTTGCTGCCCTGGCGCTGCTGGGCCGCGCCGGCGAAATGATTCGCCCTTACATCATCGCCAAGAAAGAGCGCTTGACCTTCACCTCGCAGGTCGCCGTCTGGGGCGTAGAGCGCATCTTCGACATGGGTTCGTTCGCCGTGATGCTGGCCGCCAGCT
>DATHQX010000236.1:0-10532 GCA_035482295.1 Verrucomicrobiia bacterium | reverse complement strand
CGCCACACAAGCACGGTAGCGAGCACTACAGGAATAGTGATGGCGATCGGCGCTTTCGATCCAAAAAGTATACCGAGCAGCGTTCCCACTACGCCTCCGAAGGCGCCGAAAAACACGCCATTAAGTAGCGCAGCAGAAATTGCCACGCTTGAAGAGCCCCATAGCCCCGCGGGAACGCACGCCGGACACGACCAGAACACCATATCCAAGATGCTTTGCAATGAATAGGAATCGGCACGAGCAATTACGAATGCAAGTACAAATCCGATTCCGCCACAAATGAGCAGAACCCCAACCCCACTCGGCGTCGCTGCTCAGCCTTGTCGCCTCCCAACCAGGCGTTCGGCGAGACAGCCGCGGCAAGTGCGAGTATGCCAACGGTCGTCAGCGCAAGGGAGAGTTGGAAATCCACAACCTGATGGCCCCAGCCATACCAGAAGTAGTAGAAGCCGCCACCAAACAGAAGGGTGACGAGACCGCATACGACGAAGGCGGTAACGAACGCCACCCGTCGAAACCTTGGGGCAGCGCTTACGAGGCCGAACACCGACGCAAGTAGCAATCCGGCGCCGACGACGATCAGTATCCACAAGAACCGAGCAACGACAACGGTGGCGACGGCGGCAGCAGGAGGCAACATGGAACTAGATTAGAGTGTACTCGCCGAGACAAACTGGGGATTCGTTGCGAACACGCGATTACAACAGTAACGGCAAATAACCACGGTGGCATAAATCACCACCGTCGGCGATACCCTACGATTCGGCGATATCGCAAACCAGACACTTCAATACGCCCCTCGTCCCGAAAGCACAATAGGAATGGTCCGCAGAAAGATTTTGGCGTCGAGCCACAGCGACCAGGTGTCGATGTATTTCAGGTCGAGCTGCATCCAGCGGTTGAAGTCCACGTGGCTGCGGCCTTCGAGCACCCAGATGCATGTCAGGCCGGGACGCATGCGCAGCCGCCGCCGTTGCCAGTCTTCGTACTGCTCCACCTCTTCAGGGACCGCCGGACGCGGTCCGACGAACGACATGTCGCCGCAGAAGATGTTCCACAATTGCGGCAGCTCGTCCAGGCTGAAACGGCGCAGCCAACGGCCGACAGGCGTAATGCGCGGATCGTCGCTGATCTTGAACACCGGCCCGTCAAGCTCGTTGAGTTGATGGAGCTCGGCGCGCATCTGCTCAGCGTTGTTGATCATCGAGCGAAACTTGTAGAGCATGAAGCGCCGCCCACCCAGTCCGCAGCGCGTCTGCTGGAAGAACACAGGTCCGGGCGAGGTGATCTTGATCATCGCCGCAATCGCACCCAGCAACGGAGAAAGCACGACCAGCGATACGAAGGCCAACACCACATCGAAGACGCGCTTGAAGAACAGACGCAGCTCGCTGTCGGGCGCGCTCGACAGGCTCAGAAGCTGGACATCGCGAAAATTCTCGAGATAGATGCGCGAATACGCCGGCGGCAGAAACTCCAGTTGCACGCGAGTGCGAATGCCAAGGTCGGCGCATTGCTGCATCAGCGGCTCCAGCCGTGCCAGCCCTTGGAGATCGACGGCGAACACGACTTCATCGACCACATGGGTCTGGAGGATCGCTCCCACAGCATCGAGCGCAAAGACTTTGTATCCGGAAAGATCGACCGGAGAGCCCGTCTGAGATTCCGGGTCGACGAAGCCGACCAGGCGCAACCCCATGCCGCGCCCCTCTTCGATCAGCGTAGCCATCTCACGGGCCCGCGGGCCGCAGCCGACAATCAGGAGATAGTGATAACGGCTAAGGCGCTCGCGCATGATGGCGACACCCCAATACGACGCCGCGCGCCCGATGAGCAGCAGAACAAAGTCGACGACTCCGATCAGCAAGACGTAGGTGCGGCTGATGTCGGTGCGCCGCAGCAGGTACAAGCCGGCATACATCACTACCAGCACGATTGCCAACTGGCTGACGATCTTCAGGATGAGCTGAATGGGATTGGTCAGTTCCAAGTCGCGATAGAAGCTGGAGAAATAGCCCACCACCGCCCAGGCGACCAGGAACGCCGCCATCAGCGGCACATAGTGCGAGAAAGGATAGATCTCGGGAAAGCGCTCGCTGAAAAACGGGAAATGGATCAATACGGTGCGAAGAAAATACGCGACGACGAAAGCGACACAGGTCACCCCCAAGTCGTGGAGCAGCGTAACCGTACTGAGAAGTTTGGATCGTCGATCGAACACAGTAAAACTGTCGACTACCGAAGGACTTGTGGAACAGCCTAACCAGCAGACGTCGCTGCCGGGCACGTCAGCAAAGTGGGAAGTAACCCTGACGTCATCCTTAACTGTAGCAGGATTTCTCGCTCGATTGCCACCTAGTGTAGGCTGTTGATTAATACGAAGTTTTCGATGCCAAGTCGATCGCCAAGCTCTACTGCAGAGATGCCGCAAAGCTCCGCCGCACAACCGAACTCTTCCGCCCCCAAGCCCCACGGAACCGGCTTTCTTGACAGCGCCATCTTCTTCTTTCTGTGCCTGTTTGCCATCCTGCTGCCGCACTCGATTAAGGGCGCACAGCACTCCTGGCAAATCGCCTGCCTTCTATGGCTGCTCAGCTTGGCAGTCGCGCGCAGACGTCCGTTCCCGCAACCGCTGGCGGCGCCGCTACTGGCATATGTGGTCTTCAGCGCGATTTCTACCGTGCTCAGTCCCGACCCTTACCTGAGCTGGGACCGCATGAAGATCGTCTGCCTGCTGATGATCGGAATCGTTGTGGGGCAGAATCTTCACCGGCTGCGGCAGGTTCGGATGCTGGTATATCTGCTGATCCTGTCGGGACTGGCGGTCGTAGGATTGACCGCGTGGCAGTACACCTACGGTGTGGGAGTTCAGATCGTCGATGTGCAGGGAATCTCCCCGCTGTATCAGGCGCACGTCTACCAGAACGACATCATCCAGCGAATCGACGGCCGCAAGGTACACACGCCGCAAGAACTCGAGCAGCTCGTCCAGCAGAGTGCTGCGGGGTCGCTGCTGCGCATTGACCTCGTTCGCGGATATCCGTTCCACCATTGGCAGACATACATCCTCCGCGAACAATTTCTGAAGAGCGGGCTGGGCACTCCGGCGCTGCCGCTGAAGCGCGGACATCCAGCCAAGGCGCAGGGCACGCTTGGCCACTACGTCGACTTTGCCGAGATGCTCATGCAGATTGGCTGCCTGACCTTTGCGGTGCTGATGAGCCTTGACTCGCGTCGCCGCGGATTGCAACTTCTGTTCGGCATCATCTTCCTCGGCTTGACGGCTGCGCTCTTTCTCACTGAAACCCGCGCCGCGCTGGGCGGACTGGTCGTCGGCAGCTTCATCTCGGTTCTTTTCCTCGCGGGCACACGCCTGCGTATCTGGGCAATCGTCGCGCTGGTGTTCGTGGTTGCGGCGGGCACGCTGTGGATTTATCACACGCGCGGCAGCATGGCTCTGGGCGGACACGATCCCGGCACCACCTTCCGCGCCATGATGTGGGAGGACGGCTTCCGCCTGATTCGCGAGCACCCCTGGTTCGGCGTCGGCATGGAAACCATCCGCAATCACTGGATGGAGTGGAATATCCGCGCCTTCACCTACTTCCACGACGAGAGCCACTTCCACAACGACATGGTCCAGATTGCCGTTGAACGCGGACTGCCGGCAATGGCATCGTGGCTGTGGTTCGTGATTGCGTATGTGTTCTTCCTGATTCGCCTCGTCTTTCGCGCGCTGCCGCGCAGCCGATTCGCAGCCGCCGTCGCCGCTGGAGTGCTGGGCAGCTTCGTCGCGCTGCAACTAACCGCCATCGTGCACTACACGCTCGGGATAGAATCGGTGGCCATGACCCTGTTCTTCTATTTCGGTCTTGCCATCGCGCTGGACCGGATACTGAAGAATCCGGGAGCAATCGATGTGCCCTAGGTGCACGGCGTGAGCGCGAACCCTGGCAGGTCCTCGCAGATCGCTCAGGAAAAATCCGTGCGCTGGTGGATTCCGGCCGCGCTATTGATTCTGTTTGCGCTCCAGTCGCTGTGGTTCATCAAGACGCAATCGCTCACCTACGATGAGCCGGGACACATGATTGCCGGGCTCGAAGCCTGGCAACACGGGCGCTTCGAGATGTGGACCGACCATCCTCCACTCGGCCGCTTCTGGCTGATGCTGCCGATCGCCGCAGCCAACGTGCAGATCACGCAGGAACCGCTGGCGCGCGGCTATCGCGTGACCGCGATGCAGCCTGGACCGGAATGGCTGGCGTGGCACACGCGTCCCATGAACACGCTGCTCGGGCTGGCACTGGGGATTACGCTGTGGTTCGCCACGAGGCGATTGTTCTCCGAAGGTGCGGCGAATGTTGCGCTTGCTCTGTTTGCCTTCACACCGTCGCTGATCGCGAACTTCTCGGTTACGACCACCGACGGTATCGGTGCGCTTTTCGTTTTTCTGACTGCGTGCCAGTTGGTGACGTGGCGAAGAAATCCCAGCCGCGGACAGACCACCATGATGGGCATCGTGCTGGGCGGATTGCTGCTGTCCAAGCTCTACACGCCGCCCGAGATGCTCTTGGCCTTAGTGCTGATGTTGCTGCTGAGAAAAGACGGCGGCTGGAATTCTCTGCGCACGCTCAACTGGAAGCCGACCCTCGCAGCGCTGGCGATCGCGGTATTCACCTTCTGGACCGGATACCTGTTCCATGTCTCGCACCTGAAAGTAGGTGATGGCCAAGTCGTGGCGTCTTTTCCGAACCGCGACACGAAAACTTGGGCGACCAAAGCGAAGACGCATTTAAATCTGCTCATCCCGGCTGGCGAGTACGTGGAAGGATTTCGTGAGGTCGCGCTCAGCAACCATCGCGGACGTCCGACGTGGTTCATGGGCAACGTCTATCCCCAAGGCGGTCCGAAGGTCTACTACCCAGTTGCGATCGCGCTGAAATGGCCCACGATCTTGCTGTTGCTCTTCATCGCCAGCTTGATTCTTGGCGTTCGCAAAACATGCCGCGCCCCCGGTGATCTCCTGATCACTTCCCTCTTCGGACTCGTCTTCCTGCTGTTCGCGCTACAGTCGCGTTTCGCCATTGGCGAGCGTCACATCCTGCCGCTCTATCCGTTCGCGCTTTTGATCGCTGGTGCAATCTGGGAGCACGCCCGTAAGCATCGCACCGCGACCGCTGTTGTCGTCCTTGCGCTTTGCTTAAATGTGGCCGATGCGCTCCGCTACGCGCCCGACTATCTTGCTTATTTCAATATCTTTGTTAAGCCGGAGAATAGCTGGCGACTGTTAACGGACAGCAATCTCGATTGGGGACAGGGACTAATCGCACTACGCGAGTACGAGCAACAGCATCCTGCCGAGACCTTGCGCCTAGCCTATTTCGGCTCCGTCGATCCCAAGCTCTACGGAATCCGCGCACTACCGCTTGCACCTAATCAACAGACCAGCGGCGAAGTCGTTGCCGGAGCGAGCTGTCTCTCCGGGCAGATTCTCGACGACCCCGACTCCTACCGCTGGCTCTGGAAGTATCCGCCCGAGAGCACCATCGATCGCTCGCTGTGGCTCTTCGACACGAGCCGACCCTAGTCGCTTCCGGTCAGAAGATAGCGGACCGTCTGCACCAAAAGTTGCGGCTCGCTCTTGATGTTGAGCACGGCGTCGGCCTGCTCGGTTTGCGAGATGCTGGTTTCGTACAACAGCACCACCCGTGGCTTGGGCCGAAGCAGCCGGATTGCACCTTCCAGCTGCATTCGTATCCCCATGCCCAAGCCATGCCCAATAATCACTACCTCGGCCCGCAACCGCTCCAGCTGCGGGAGCGCCTTCTCGGCCGTCTCAACGACGTGAAGTGAATAACCAGCTTCTTTCAGATAAGCGGCCTGCATCTCGTCGGTACCGACATACAAGACGACTGGAGTGGATGACTCTCCTGAGTTGCGGATTTGTGACTCATTGGATTGAATACCTGGCATTACAACCTTCCCGCGGGAGCACGTGAATTTCTGCTGGTGATTTCTGTTGGTCGGAGCGCAACGGACGAATCCGGGTCAACAGAGGCGGGAACAGTCGAGCCGGGAGCCTGTGGGACGGCAAGCGGGCGGCCCGAGGGGTAAGTGCGCAGGCCATTGGCTGGCCTGAAAAAAAGGCGCAACTCTCAGAACACAAATTCGGACGCGGCCCCAATAGGCAAGAGCACAGATCAGAAGACACGCCAACTGCCAGGCGCGCATGATGGTCGGATCCAGATCGACGGCGGGAGAAATGCTGATAAACAACACCGCCATCAAGAGCAGTAAAGCAATGATTGCGAACAGCCAACGACGCACGGTGACATTAAAGCGTCACCAACCGTGAACGTCAAGCGCGCCGTTGCCGATTTCGCAAGTTAATTTGCCCTAGCTCTTTGCGTCAGACGGGCTTGCTCCGGTGAAGCTACTTACCTGCTCCAATGGCGCTCCACTGGAACTGAAGCACGTCCGGGAAGTAGCGGATGACGAACTGAGCGTCGTGCCGTCCGGGATAGATGTGGAACTCGTGTGGGATGCCGCGCGACTTGAGTAGCTGATCAAGTTGCTGGGCGCCCTGCTCGAAGCCGTAGTCGTCGTTATTGCCAACGTTGAAATAAATCTTCATGCGCTTCAGGCTGGCGGCGGGATCGTTCTTCGCAAAGTAGAACACGTTGTTGCGGGTGAAGTAAGCGCGGTTGAATGGAGACCCGTACACATCGCTCAACAGTGCTCCAGGCGAGCCCGGGGCGTCAGACCTCATGTCTTCGGGTAAATCGTAGATTAGCGCGGGCATCTGGGCGCTCACGACTGCGAATTGATCGGGATACTTGAACGCCAACCGCAACGCTCCGTAGCCACCCATAGAGACGCCGGTGATCCCACGCGTCGCGCGCGCGCCGTCGACCCGATATTTCTTCTCCATCTGCGGCATGAATTCCTTCACCAGGAAGTCCTCGTAGCGCACCTTGCCGTTTTCCGAATCGACGTAGAAGGTGTGGCCCGCGCTGGGCGCGAGGATAACGAATTCGCCGATCTTGCCTTGGCTACGCATCTCAGATACGACATCCCATCCGCCGAAATTCAGTAGCGACTGCTCGTTGTCGCCCAGCCCATGGAGGAAATACAACACCGGATACTTCCGCGTTTTGTCCTTGTCGAAGCTCGCCGGCAGAAACGCGCAGTAGCGTACTGGCCGCGCCAGGATGTCCGACTTGATGACCGAGCACTCGGCGCGTCCCTGCGCGTGAAGAAGTGGCGAGGTCAGAAGCGCGAGGAAGAGCAAAAGAACAGTTCGGATCGATCGAGATTGGTTCATTCGTATTTGAGTGTCTGCACCGGATCCAACCGGGCCGCGCGACTCGCAGGATATAAGCCTGCCAATAGGCTCACCAGGATCGAGAACGCGATGGCCGCGCCGATCAGCCACGACGGCAGAATCCATACCGGCTCGGCCGGCAGCTGATGATTCCGCAAATAGATGCCGGTTCCGATATTGATGGCTTTCCCGATGGCGAATCCAAGAGCAATCCCGAGGATCCCTCCGAAGAAGCCCATCGCGCCAGCTTCGGCGAAGAACAGCTTCTTCACATCACCGTCGCTGGCGCCGATCGCTTTCATCACACCGATCTCACGCCGCCGCTCCAGCACCGCCATGACCAGCGTGTTGATGATCGCCAGGGTCGCCACTGCCAAAGCCAGCGAACCGAAGATGCCGAGAAACAGATCGAGCACGGTGAAAAAGCGCCGCAGGCTCTTGGTGGCGTCCAACACGGAGAACGTGCGAAAACCCATGTTTTTGATCGCGTCCTGCACCTGCGAAACCTTGGCTGGATCTTTCACGCGCACGGTCAGCGTCGCATAGCTCTTGCCGTGACCGCGAAGTGAGCTGCGCATATCGCTGAACTCGGCCATGTTGAGCTTCTCGGTCAAATCCACCGGCAGGAAGATGCGTCCGCGCGACACCGTACGCATGCCACCGTAGGGCTCTTCGTCAACGATGCCAACCACTTTCAGCTGCTGCGTCTTCCGCACGACGGAGAAGCCGTAATCATCGCCGGTGTTCGTCCCTGCGCTTTCATTCTGATCGCTGACTTGCGGACGGCCCGACGCGTCCCCTTCAGCAGGAAGCGACTGATGTTCACCATAGCGAAGCGTAACTTCCTGCCCGACGAGCGACTTCGGATTCTGCGGGTTCAACTCCTTGGCAAAGTCGTTCAGCAGAATGACCTCATCGGCATCAGAGCTCGAGAAAAACTTGCCCTGCAGATTGTCGAAGGCTTCGTTCTCCCGCGCCGACATCGGAAGTCCGGTGACAAATCCAAAGTGCGTCTGCCCGCCATAAACGATCTGTCCCATCACCCGGACTTCCGGCTCGACTTCGGTCACGTATTGCAACCTCGTCATCTGCTGCCGTGAGGCCTCGTCGAGCACTGGGGCTTTCTCCGGGTGCTGGTCCTTCTGATCTTCTTCACGATCGAAGCCGCGGGAATCCTGCTTCGAGGTAACGAACACCGTATCAAACATCCCGGAACCGGCCAGCCGCTTGGTGGCTAGCTGCTGCAGACCGACGCCGAGGGACAACATGGCCACCAGGGACGCCACCCCCACGGAAATACCTACGGTCGTCAGCCCATTGCGCAGCTTGGACTGTCGCAGGTTGCGCACGGCCAGCTCGAACAGATCGTAGCCTTTCATGCCGTCACCTCCTGCGAAATAAGCTTGCCGTCGCCGAGGAAGATCAATCGCTTCGCGAACCGCTCGGCCAGCGCTCGCTCGTGCGTCACCATCACCACGGTCATACCGAGCGAAACGCTCAGATCGCGAATCAGGTTCAGGATGTCTTCCCCAGTGCGGCTGTCGAGATTACCGGTCGGCTCGTCTGCCAGCAACAGCGACGGACGGTTCGCCAGCGCGCGCGCAATTGAGACGCGCTGCTGTTCCCCGCCCGACAGCTCCGAAGGTCGATGCCCGAGCCGCTTGCCCAGCCCTACGCGCTCCAGGGCTTCGCGCACTCGTTGAGCGCGTTCGGTCCGGTCCACCTCGGCAAAACGCATCGGCAGCTCAACGTTCTCCGTGATAGTCATGGCTGGAATGAGGTGGAAGGCCTGAAAGACCATGCCAACATCGTTGCGCCGATAGCGCGCGAGTTCCTCCGACGACATCTTCGCCAGATCACGGCCTTGCACCAGCACGGAGCCCGAGGTCGGCCGGTCCAGCCCCGCCAGAAGATTCAGTAGGGTTGATTTTCCCGACCCAGACTGGCCCAACAGCGCGACAAACTCGCCAGCGGCAATACTCAACGAGATGCCGTCGACCGCGCGAATCATGCTGTCGCCCATGGGATAGTGCCGGCAAACGTTTTCGGTATGTACTGCCAGCGAAGAAGAATGGCTCATGTTTACTGGATTCGATGCCGCCATGTCCGATACGGGCGCAAGCCGCCCTACATCTACATACGAAATGACAGTGAAACTGGCTCCCGATTGAGTGTAACGATTTGTAAATCTAGAGAGAGATGCAACCCCGGCTCGCTCTTCCACAGATTTTGCACTGTAGACGGGGCAAACCATTCGAAGCGCCGCTACCGGTGCCACTCATAAATTGTTTGTATCGCCCTCATCAACGATTTCGATTGGCCGCCTTTCCGGGTCGTGCTGTAGCCTGTTCCTTGCAACCCGCAATCCTCATTTCATCGCCGTCTAGACGCAAGGAGATCCATGTCCACTGAATTGCGCAACTTCCTCGCCCTCAGTTACGACGAGCTTGAACATTTGAATCTTCGCGCGAAAGAACAGCGCAAGAACCGCGTCCCTCTGCACGAAATTCAAGAGGAGCGTTTGAAATATCTCACCGACGAAAAAGGCATCAAAGCCGTGACCGTGCTGTTCAGCGACCTCGAAGGCCGTCTGCACATGCTCGATTACGACAAGAAATTCCTGCTCGGCTCGTGGGACAACCTCACCTTCGATGGTTCTTCCATCCGCGGCTTCACCGCGCAGCGCGAGAGCGATCTGCGCCTGGGCATCGACTGGCCGTACTTCTATTGGGCTCCGGCGGACGTCTTCGGGCCGGGCAAGGTGCTCGTGTTCGGCAACGTCATCGACAAAGGCGGTACCCCCTACGGCGCGGATATTCGTGGCGTCCTGAAGGGCTACGCCGACCAGCTCTTCAAGAGTGATGGCCTCACGCTGAACGCCGCCAATGAAATCGAGGGCTTCCTGTTCAACGGAGCCGATGCCGAGCCGCGCTATCACGAGACCGGCAAGTTCGAGTACGTCAACACCGGAGGCTATTACCATTCGCTGCCCGGCGATCCGCTGCGGAGCTTCATCGACACAACGGCGGAAGTACAGCGCGCCATGGGCTTCCAGAACGAAAAGGACCACCCCGAGGTCGCGCCGTCGCAATTCGAGATCAACTACAGTTACTCGGAAGTAGTGAATGCGGCCGACCAGATTCAGCTCTACAAGCTCATCTGCCGGCAAGTCGCTACCCGCATGGGATTCACCGCGTCGTTCCTGCCC
>DATHQX010000235.1:0-2121 GCA_035482295.1 Verrucomicrobiia bacterium | reverse complement strand
GCTTTTGCCTGGCGCGCGCTCGATGCCCTTGGTGTCTACCCCCTTCTTCGTCAGCACACCCTCGTGTTCGGGCAGGAAGTCTTCGCCCACCACGCCGACAACACGCACCTTCGTGAAATGGCTTGCGGACAAGGCGAAGTGCGTTGCCGCTCCTCCCAACACGCGTTCACGCTTTCCACTCGGCGTTTCCAGGGAATCAAACGCCACCGAACCTACAACAAGAATCGACATTCAGTCTCCGCTTTTTCTCTTAGTCAGGTTTACCAATACTTCCCGAACAGCACATCCAGCTTCTTTTTCGTCTCAGCCGGAATCACCTTGCGGTCGGTCATGATCGCGAACTTCGCAGCCGTCTGCGCCGGGCTTGCGCTCAGGTCCCTGGGCATCAGCCGAACCGCGGCCTTGACCACCTTCTGCGCGTTGCCGCTGTTTTGATGCATCACGGCAATCACTTGCTCGATGGTCACATCGTCGTGACCCTCATACCAGCAGTCGTAGTCGGTCACCATCGCCAGCGTAGCGTAGCTGATCTCCGCTTCGCGCGCCAGCTTCGCCTCCTGCAGATTGGTCATGCCGATGACGTCCGCGCCCCACGAGCGGTAGAGATTCGACTCCGCGCGCGTGGAGAACTGCGGGCCTTCCATGCACACATACGTTCCGCCGCGCTTGCCGACGACGCCCACCTCTTCACACGCCTTTACAAACGTGTCCAGCACAATCGGGCACACCGGATCGCCAAATGCCACATGACCCACCACGCCCTCGCCGAAGAACGTCGCATGTCGCGCGAAGGTGCGGTCGATGAACTGGTCGGGCAGGACAAAGTCGGTAGGCTTGTGTTCCTTTTTCAGGCTGCCGACCGCGCTCACGCTCAGGATGCTCGTAACTCCAAGCTTCTTCATCGCGTAGATGTTCGCACGAAAGTTCAGCTCCGAAGGAAGAATGCGATGGCCTTTCCCGTGCCGCGCCAGGAATGCGACATCGCGCCCCTCTAGCTTGCCCAGCAGAAACACCTCGCTCGGTTCCCCGAACGGCGTCTCAATCTTCTCTTCACGAACGTCGGTCAGCCCTTCCATCCCATACAGCCCGCTGCCGCCGATAATCCCAATCTCCGCCTTCGCCAAACGCCTCTCCCAGAACCTGCAAAATCTCGCGCAGGCACAATCGTCAGTATATCGTTCGTCTCGCAACACTCTGCGGCGATGGCTGCGGATTCATCCCCGCCCTGGAGTCACTCCCCAGATAACGGCGCATCACCGCCAGAACGTATGGGCCAGCCGGAATGTGCCGTTATCCACCCCTGGATTTGCCAATCCGCGCCCAGCATTGGAGATGTGGTGGTAGCGATAGTCGAGGCTCCACGCATGCCCCGCACGCGCATTCCACTCGACTCCTCCGCCAAACTCAAAGCTGAAGTTGAACATCGTCGCGGCATACAAGGGCACCGTCCCCGCAAATGCCACAAAGCCCGCGTTCGCCGCCAAATAAGGTTGAACTCTGCCGTGCGGCAGAAAGTTCACCTTCTGCCCCAGCGGGCTTACTCCGCCGCCGTACGTCCATGGATGAGAACAGACACTCGTATAGGTGAACGTGCCCACAGGAATCGCCTGGCCGTTCTCGCCCAGGGTGAAGTAGGTACCCGAGCCGGAACTGGAGGTGCATCGCCGCTGCTGCAAACTCGAATACTGAATTGTCCCGGTCGGAAAATCGCTCGACGTCGGATCTCCCAGGAGCAGGTTGATAACTGTCGTGGTCATCTTCGGGTTCTGCAGTAGCTCGAGTGGAATGACCTCGACCTGATACCTCCAGCTGTAGATCGAGCGGCCTCCCAGCCGCCGGCTGTAGTCCACTCCCGTCTCGAACAGCCGCCTGTCCTCGGAGACGCCTAGCATCATGTGGCTCGAATCGTTCGAGTACGCCGCGAAGACGCTGTAGGACGTCTTCGGATCGAAGTGGCCACGCTCCTGGCCCATCGCCCCGCATACATAAACAAAAAACATCAATACAGCGATCAAAGGCTTCATCCGAGCCCAAGATCCTTGCAAATCTTTGTGACTCTCTGCTTCACCTCTTCCGGCATTTCGAGCATCGCAGGCCACGGCCTCGTAAATCCTTCCGCCG
>DATHQX010000234.1:0-3717 GCA_035482295.1 Verrucomicrobiia bacterium | reverse complement strand
CTCCACCATCGTCTCCATCTCTCGCGGAGTAATCGTCCTCATCGCACGAAACGGATTCACCCCCGCCGCAAACGCAATCTCACTCTTATAAACATTCCCCAACCCAGCCAGCACCCGCTGATTCAGCAACACCACCGCAATCTCCGCCTCAGGATTCTGCCTTGCATACGCCTCCATCCGCGCCACTCCACCCTCCACCGTAAACGCATCGCCCAACACATCCGGCCCCAGCGTCGGCACCTGGCTACTCCGCTCCAACGACCGCGCCGTATGAAACTCCGCCACCGGAATATTGAACCCCACCGCCTCCCAATCCTCCGTCCGAATCACCACCCGCATCCGGTCACGCCCCATCTGCCATCTCTCGCCCACGCGATACAGATGCCAGCTCCCGCTCATCAACATATGCGTTACCAGAATCAAATCGCCGCTGAAAAAAATCAGCAGCCACTTCCCCCTCGACTCCACCTTCTCCACCACCCGCCCAACTATCGGCGAATCATCATCCACCCGAGCCAGCTTCGCCAACCCCGTCTCAAACCCAGTCACCACCTTGCCACCAATCGCCCGCTGCAAAGCCCGCGCCGCCCGATAGATCGTATCCCCTTCAGGCATTCCCACCGCTCCCGGCTACTTGCCGCTTCCGCACATTGAATCCCATCGGCGCAGCCGCAAACCCAGCCTCCAGCAAAAACTTCGCCATCGGATGCTCCGCCACCGGCACTCCATTCACCGTAGCGATCAACATCCCTGCCCGCACATCGCCGTCATCACTTCTCTCCTGCACCCGATCCACAAAAAACTCAGCAAGCGATCTCGCAACCTGCGACCGCTGCGGCTCCTCCTCCGGCAAAAACACCTGCACATTTGGATTCCCCCGTCGCAGATAAGCCACCAGCGCACCGTCACACAGAACCACCCGCGCCCCCACACTCCGCGTCAACGACGACCCCGCATCCGGAGCCGCAGGCCAACGCAACAGCGCTCCATAAGGATTCGCCGGATCGGTAGCTGCCAACTGTAGCATCTCCGGCTTCTTTTCCTCCAACGAAACTCTCAGCGACCGCAACAGATCCACCGCCGCAGGCATAGCAAACTGCGTAGCCCCCAGATCCGCCGCAAAGTATCCTCGCCGAATCCTTCCACTCTCCTCCATCGCCTTCAGCACATCATAGACAGCCGAAAACCCGCCCGGCAGATTCTCCGCGTGCGCTGTCTCGCGAAACACCACCCCATACCGAGTCAACAACTGCTGCGCCATCGCATGACTCCACTCCGTCCCCGACCTTCCGGCATCAAACGCCGCAGCCTGCAACGCCCACCGTCCCTGCCCAGTCGGCGGAGTCGTCCGCCTCGATCGAAACGCCACTCCCTGCTTATGCACCCTCCGCGCAGGCTTGCTCGCCCCCGAGGACCGTTCGCAATAAGCCCGCAGCGCCGCCACACCATCATTCGTTACCATGCCCTTCCAAACCAATCCCCACAAAGCATCCAGCGTCTCCCCCGGATACCCGCCACCAACTCCCTCATGCAAATCCTGGAAGAAAGACGCCCCGCGCGCTTGCAGATAAGCAACAACCCCGGCCTCCCTTTCACTCAATGACTCCCGAGTGTTCCCTGTTCCCTGATTCCTGTTCCCTGCCGTGGGCGGCCATAACATCGAAAGCTTCTCCGCCAGATAAAGCCCAATCCGACCATCCCTCTCCCCCAGCGGCTCAAACCCTACCCACACCACCTCACCCGCGGCAATCAACAGATCCAGATCGCTCGCCTTATACCCCACCAATCTCGCCGGCAGAATCTCCGTCTCCAGAATCGAAGCCGGTATCGGAGCACCCTGCAAATTCTCAATCACATCCAGCAGTGCATCCAGCCCGCGCCTCGGCTGCACCACCCCCTGCCACCGCGTAAACAGACGAGCCAGGGTCCTCTGCTCAACCGGCTCAACCTCCTTCCGCAAGCGCGCCAGCGACTTCCGCCGAATCGTCCGCAAAACCTCTTCATCGCACCACTCGCGATGAATCCCCCCCGGCCGAAATCCACCCTCCACCACACGCCCAATCTGCACCAATCGCTGCAGCACCGACTCCACGCTCTCAGCCGAAAGCCCAAACCGCCCAGCCGCCTCGTGCGTTGTAAACGGCCCATGCGTCCGCGCAAACCGTCGCAACAAATCCACCATCGCATCCGGAGCCGCGGTCAAAAAAGCAGTGGGCAATCCCGGAGGCAGTGGAACTCCAAGCGCATCCCGATAGCGCGCCGCATCCTCCACCGCAATCAGCCTCTTCTCGCCTGCGATCCCCACCTCCAACACGCGACTCGCTCGCATCAACCGAGCCACACTCTCCGCCACTTCATCCGACATACACCGAACTCGCAGCTCAGCCCGCGTCAGATCCCCAATCCGCAGCAGCAGATCATGCACTCCATCCATTGTCCTGACCTTGTAGTCAGAGACCAAACCCTGCAACTGTTCCTCAGTCTCCTCAATCGCTCCAGCGTCCAGCAACTCCCGCAGATCGGCATCGCCCATCAGCTCCCGCAACTGATCCTGATCGATCGAAAGCGCCTGAGCCCGCCTCTCCGCCAGCGGAGCATCCCCGTCATAGATGTAGTTCGCCACATAACTAAACAGCAGCGCCGAAGCAAAAGGACTAGGCGTCCGCGAATCCACCGTATGCACCCGCAACGAACGATTCTCAATACTCCTTAGCGTCTCCATCAACGCCGGCATATCAAACACGTCCCGCAGACACTCCCTATAAGCCTCCAGCAGAATCGGAAACGAAGCATACTGACTCGCCACACTCAGCAAGTCATAAGCCCGCTTCCTCTGCTGCCAAAGAGGAGTCCTCCCATCCGCCTTCCGTCGCGGCAACAACAGCGCCCTCGCCGCACTCTCCCTGAACTTCGCCGCAAACAAAGCCGTCGATCCAAGCTGTCGCAAAACCAGGTCCGCAGCCTCTGCCGGCTCCAACAGAATCGGCTCTATCGAAGGAGCCTCATCCGTCTCCGGAAATCGCAGCACGAAACCATCTTCACTCCACATTGTCTCCACATCCTGTCCACCATTTGCACGCACCTTCGCCGCCACAGCCATTGCCCACGGCGCATGGATCCTGCTCCCAAACGGCGTCAAAACACACACGCGCCAATCACCCAATTCATCCCTAACTCGTTCAATTACAAGGCTTCGATCATCCGGCACCACCACCGTAGCCAGCTCCTGATCCGCCAGATACCGAAGCACATTCTCCGCCGCCAAAGGATCCAAATCATGCTCCCGCGTCAGCCGAGCAATGGCCACACTTCGTGGCACATCACGCAACTCCCTTACCAGCGCACCGATCCTCCGCCCAAACTCCAGCGGCCGTCCCGCCTGATCCCCATGCCAGAACGGCATCTTCCCCGCTTCACCCGGAGCAGGCGACACCAGCACCCGGTCATGCGTAATCTCTTCAATCCGCCACGCCGAAGCCCCCAACAAAAACGTCTCTCCCTGCCTGCTCTCAAACACCATCTCTTCATCCAGCTCACCCACCCGGACCGGCTTCGCTCTTTCGCCAGCCAGAAAAACTCCATACGTCCCGCGATCCGGTATCGTCCCTCCATTCAAAATCGCAATCCGCTTCACCCCTGCTCGCGGAGTTATCCAGTTCTTCGCTCTATCCCACGTGATCCGAGGCCGCAAATCAGCAAACTCATCCGACGGATACC
>DATHQX010000233.1:0-5495 GCA_035482295.1 Verrucomicrobiia bacterium | reverse complement strand
TCTCCGGCCGGAGGTACTTGTCCTTGTCGAGGATCGACACCTTCACCGTGACCGTCGCCTTGGTGCGGTCGGCGGTTGGGATGATCTGCCGCAACACGCCTTTGTAGGTGTGACCGGGTATCGCTTGCACCTGGATTTCGGCGGGCTGGTTCGGGCCGAGCTGCCCGACGTTCGACTCATTGACGTCGACCTCGGCTTCGAGCGAGTTCATGTCGGCGATGGCGACGATGGCGCCCGACGACGTCGAGATGTTTACGCCGGGAGGAATGGGTGCAACGCTCTCGCCCACTTCGGTCATCTTCTTCACCACAATGCCGGCGAAGGGCGCGCGAATGGTCGTGAAATCCAGGTAGGCCTGCTGCACTTGCAGAGTAGCTTCATCCTGCTCGATAGCGGCCTTGGCGAGATTGGTCTTGGCCTTGGCGGCGTCGAGGGCGTCCTGTGAAACGACTTTATTGTTGAAGAGTTCCTGCTGCAGATGCTCCTGGCGCTGGGCTTCGGCCAGGTCGGCCTTGGCGTAATCGATGTCGGCTTTGGCCTTGGTGATCGCGGCCAGCGCATCCTGATTGTCGAGCGTCGCCAGCACGTCGCCGGCGTTGACGACGCTGCCTTCCTCGACCAGAAGCTTGGAGATGCGGCCCTGAATCTTCGACGAGACCACTGACTGATGCCGCGCGACCAGGTAGCCGGATGCCGTCAGGATGGGTGTGCCGGCGGCTGCGGAGCTGCTGCTCTCAATTGTGGGCTGAAAGGTCTCGACCTCGATGGCGCCGAAGACCGGATGTGCGCGCTGATAGTAGAAACCTGCGACGGCGATCACCGCGATCAGCACCAGAATCAGAAGTGGGACGCGCCAGCGGCGACGAGGGGCCACATCGCGATCGATGCGCAGAGACGCCAGATCGTCTTTCAGTTCCCGCATAGCCACGTGTTCCCCAATAGATAGCATCGCATTCCTGCCGCAAGTTTGAAAGAGCGGACTGCCTCATTGTGATCACGCGCCGGACCGCCTGTCCGCAGCCGCGTGATACAGGTTCAATTGTCAATCGAATCAGCGGTCGTCGGCAGTGTGGATTGTCAGCAGAGGCAAATGACAATTGTCATTTTGACCGGACGGCAAAGAAGGATTTATCGGAACGTAAACGTGTCGTTGGTGGACTGCGCTTTGTCCTTCAGCCCCGGGGTGTGCCGGGTGACGAAGGTCTTGATGTCGGGCCAGAATTCGTTGAGCATCTGCGCCTGGGCCACGCCGCTCAGGCCGGCGAGGGCGTTTTCGATGGTCCCGCTCACCGACTCGTTGCGGTAGGGGATGTATGCATTCGAGATCGCGGCCTGCACGAACTGTCCCGAGACCGCCGAGAAATTGAAGACGGTGTGGCCATCGTCGCTGCGCCCGATGATCACGCGGCTGGCCGCATAGGCGAGGCGGTCGATGATGCGCGTCTGGTGCGAGCGGAAGTATCGCGGGTCCTGATGGAAGACCGTGGGGAAAACGAATCCGCTAAAGAACGCCGCGGCTTCTTCGCCTGCCGCGGAAACGCCCACCCGCTGGCCGAAGCCTTTCATGCCTCCGCCAAAGGTGGGATAAGCTCCCGTAACTTCCGCTGTCAGCGCGTCGCCCAGGATGCTGTATCCCATGTCCCTGTTATGAGTGCTGTTCACGTAGAGATCGAACTTCTGTTGCGTGGTCAGCGGAACATATGACGGCGCGTCGGGTAGCGGCTGGCCGGGCATGAAGTTGTGCGCCATTTTTACCAGATTGTCATGCTGGAAGCTGGCTTTCAGAGAGGCTGCGCTGAACTGCGCTTTGCTGAAGGCGTAGCTGCTACTCTCGTCCGGCAGCACGCGAAACAGGGTCGCGGTGCACACCGTGGACGAGGGCAGTACCGATGCGTACAAACCGGTGTTCGGCAGTCCGATGCCGACGGCGGTAGCCAGCTCAACGTGTAGTTCGGGAACTCTGATTTCTGTAACCGGCGTGGGCGGAGCGGGCGATAGGGAGGCGGGAAGTGTCAGCTTTGGCATCGGGCTAGACGCCATTAAAGCCTGTTGCGCGGCCGCAGGACAGCAACCGATGCCCAAACCCAGCAACATGGCCGCCGCCAACTTCATGACCCACCCCAAGAGAGCGAAACAGAACTGCGTGCATTATGTATGAAGGCGGGCGATTCTGAAAGGGTGTTCTGCGACTCAGAAAATTAATTTTTCCAAGTTTTGGCAACCCTGTAAAAAAATTCAACGATCGCCGGCTCAGGAACTCCCCGGAAAGCCTGGGAAATGGAGCAGGATACTGTTCGGCGGAGTCAATTAGGATGAAGACGAGCTCTCAGATATTATGTCGCAATGGCTCAACGACAACGCTTTGCCCAAGCGATTACCCTGCTTTTGGTCGTACCCCTGCTTCTTGTCGCCTGCAAACCGAGACATAAGTCTTCGGCGATCGTGGTGCATCTGCTGCGCAACCTTAACTCGCCTTACGGCAGCGATCTCGACCGGCGGATTTTGGACTATCAGGGCAGTAATCCGCGCCTGAGTTCGGGCCAGCCCATTACCGTGGAAAGCGATACCGGCGACTACAAACAGATGCTGGAGAAGCAAACCAGCAGCAATACCGATGTCGACCTCATCGTGCTTGATTCGGCTGACGATGCCAAGTCCAACCCGGCGCTGCTGGTGCAGTTGCCCAGCGCGGTCAACGTTTGCGCGGGATTGAAGGCCTGCCCGACAGCGATTCCGTCGATTATCCCGTCGCAGATCGGCGGCGACGATCGCGAAGCCGCCCAGAGCTTCCAGAATTTCTTATCAAAAGCGCCGTAGGGGGCAGCAATTAGCAGTCGGCATTTGGCTGGTGCCCCAGGTTCGCGTCCCTCTGTTGGACGTTAACCCGGGATCATCGTTCTGCCACATAAGCCTGTCGTTGCTGGGATCAAGATCGCTGACCATCTCTACGGGAGAGAGAGCCGTATGAATCTTTGGGCGGACTTTTTGACCAACGACGCCAGGGTGGTCTGGAAGTGGAAGCACTATTTCCCTATCTACGAACGCTTTTTCCGTGACTTCGTGTACAAGTCCGTCACCGTCCTTGAAATCGGCGTCGCCTCCGGCGGCTCATTGCAGATGTGGAAGCGCTATTTCGGACCGCACGCCACCATCATCGGCATCGACATCCTGGAAGAGTGCAAGAGCTACGAAGAAGACCAGATCGCGGTGCGCATAGGCTCGCAGCAGGACATCAAGTTCCTGCAAACCGTGATCGATGAGTTTGGCGCGCCCGACATCGTGCTCGACGATGGCAGCCACCACATGCGCGACATGCTGGCTACGTTTGAATTCCTCTATCCGAAGCTGGCGAAGAATGGCATTTACATGGTCGAGGATCTGCACACGTGTTACTGGGAAGAGTATGGCGGCGGATACCGCAGGGCAGGCACGTTCATCGAGCGCTGCAAGGATTTGCTGGATGAGTTGAACGCGGATCACTCCCGCAACCAGCTGCCGCCAACGGGCTTCACGGGAATGACGCTGGGCATGCACTTCTACGACAGCGTCGCCGTATTCGAGCGCGGCACCCACACCCGCAAGTGGGCCCCCAAGATCGGGAAGACGTAGGGCGTGGTGTGCTCCCATCATCGCGTCGAGGTGCAAGTCGGCTGAAGATTGGAGGCTAAGAGATGTCCCCCGACCTCATGCAAAACGTCGTAAACGCCGGCTTTCCAGCCGACTGCGACATGGTGCATCTGTTCGTGGGCGGGTCGCAGCTTCATGGAGCCAAGGTCGAAGGCTACGACGACCTCGACATCTACGGCGCCTACATCGAACCTCCGCCGCGGATTCTAGGGCTGCTGACGCTGGAGCACTTTGTCTGGTCCAGCGGCGCCGAGGGCCAGCTTAATACCGCCAACGATGTGGATGTGACGTGCTACTCGCTGCACCGCTGGGGCGAGCTGATGCTGAAGGGCAATCCGGCGATCCTGCACTTTCTCTACTCCCACAATGTACTAGGTAACACAGTGTGGGAGACGCATGTCCGTCCTCACCGTGAGGAGCTGTTGTCGCAGAAATCGGCCAGCCAGTATCTGGGCTTTGCGGATTCGCAGCGCATGCGGCTGACCGGCGAACGCGGCATGGGCAAGCATGGCCAGCGGCCCGATCTGATCGAGAAGTACGGATACGACACGAAGTTCGCCATGCATTACATCCGGCTGCTGTTCGAATGCCGGGAATTGCTGCGCGACCGGTATCTGACGCTGCCGCGACCCGAGCGCGAACAGTTAATCGCAATTCGTACCGGCAAGTTCACCCAGGACGAAATGTTTTCCCTGGGCCGTCAGCTCAAGCTGGAATGCGAATCGCTGCTCGCTATCAGCAAGCTGCCTGAGGCGCCGGACAAGGCGATGCTGTCGCGGATCGTGTCCGAGGCATATCTGGCGCATTGGAAGGGGAAAGGGATTGGGTAAGGGGCGCGGACGTCAGATTTGAGTAACACCCTGTCGAACGCTTGCAGGTACCAACCCATCGGCCGCCGGCTGAAGCGGGCTCGAATTTCATTCTCGGGCATCGTCCCCAGCGCTTCCGCGCTGGGCTGAAGAGGTTACGTCCCTCCTGCGGCGCGACTGGGATAGGCGCCTGTTTAGGCGCGAAGGGTAGTTGTTTGTCATCCTGAGCGGAGTGCTAGTTGCTAGTTGCTTTCTTTTTCTTGGCCACGCTTTTCTTCGCCGCCTTCCTCGCCACATCCCCAGCGAATGGCAAATCCTTCATCTCTGCCGCGCGCCATAGATACCACGCCGCCACGCTGCGATACGGCTTCCACTTCTCGCCATACGCTGCCAGCTCCTTTGGCTTGGGGAGTTCGGCCAGCTTCTTTATCTTGGCGAAGCCCTTGCGCACGCCGTAGTCGTCCACCGGCAGCACATCCGGCCGGCCCAGGCGGAAGATGAGCAGCATCTCCACCGTCCAGCGTCCGATGCCGCGCACGGTTACCAGTCGCTCGATCAGTTCGTCGTCGCTCATGCGATGCGCCTGTTGAATCGTCGGCACGGTTCCGTCGAGCGTTTTGGCGGCAAGGTCGCGGATGGCGAGCATCTTGTTGCGCGATAGCCCAGCCGAGCGCAGCAGCTCTTCAGAGGCAGCAATGATCTGCTCGGGGATGGGGAACCCTTCCACCAGCCCTCGGCGCGTGCGCAGTTTCTGTGTGTTTTCAGGGAAGAGCGCCTTCACGCGCGAGGTGATGGTTGCGGCCACTTTGCCGTTGAGTTGCTGGTAGATGATCGATTCCAACAGCGCGGCAAAAATGCTCTGCGTGGTCTCTTTCACCAGGCGGCAGGGGCCGGATTTGGCGATGATGCGCGCCAGTTGTTTGTCGACGCGCAACAGGTGTTCGCAGGCGTTGGTGTGATCGAGTTTCTTGGGCATCGAAATTCAGGGTCAGGGATTTGGGGTCAGGGGCCAGGGATGTGTGCATTTGGCAGCTAGCCGTTAGCATCTGGCAAATCTCT
>DATHQX010000232.1:0-19891 GCA_035482295.1 Verrucomicrobiia bacterium | reverse complement strand
TGGCGGCTCGAAGATCTTCACTCTCCCCCAATCTCCTCCTGCAACTTCGCGTGCAGCCTCTCGCTATACCCCACCGGCAACTCGAACGTCCGATCATCGGCGATCAGGTACAAAATGTTCCGCGTGGAGTCGAGCACGGCGGCGCAATGGCGGCAATGGGCCAGGTGCTCTTCAATGGCCTGGCGCATCTCCGGCGGAACTTCGCCGTCGATGTAGTTGGAAATCTGATCCCACACATGTTTGCAATTCAGAACCATGCGCCACCTGCCTTATCGCGGAACAATCCAAACAAACCTTTACTGCCGCCTTTGGACTTCAACTGCGGCGCCAGAATCTTCTGCATCATCAGCCGAGCTCGCAGCAATCGCGTCTTCACTACACCTTCGCTGACGCCCAGCGCCCGGGCCGTGTCGGCGATGTTCATGTCCTCGACATCGCGCAGGATCAGCACCCCGCGATAAATCTCCGGCAGACCGGCGATGGCCGATTGCAACATTTCGCGCAGCTCCTTGCGTTCCAGAGCTTGCAGAGGCACCTCGCGCCAATCGGTAATGAGCGCCGGCGTGAAGCTGCCTTCCTCGTTTTCCGTGGGCTGGTCGACCGACTCGAATTTCAGCACGCGATCATGTCGGAGACGTCCGCGTGCCTCGTTGATGGCGATGGTAATCAGCCAGGTGCTGAACTTCGATTCGGCCCGAAAGTTCGCCAGGTTCTTCAGCGCCTTCAGCACGGCTTCCTGAGCGGCATCTTCGGCGTCCTGCTCGTTCTGGAGGATGGAGTACGCCGCGAAGTAGATGCTCTTCTCGTAAGGGCGAATCAGCTCATGGAAGAGTTCGCGCTCGCCCGCCAGGATGCGCGAGATAAGCTCGGCGTCGCGGTTAGCGGGCGCGGCCGCCGTCGGGTCGGAGCTGTGCGCTTCTGTGGTCACGGCAAAGGTTCGGCGAAGACCAGGAACACGATTTTACACACGCCTCAAGATTTGGATACGTGAGCAGAAGGAAAGTTACAGCGGGAGCGGCTGCAACCAATCGGGAGTTCGCGACTCTCATGCTGTGTTATGGAAAAACTGATGCGCGTGATGTTACTTGCGTTGGCGGTCGCGGCTGTTCCTCTGGTCGCTGTCGCTCAGAATCCAGTGGTGGTGGAGCTGTTTACCTCCGAAGGCTGCTCCAGTTGTCCGCCGGCCGATGCCGTCCTGCTGCAGCTCAGCCAGAGCGGACTGAAGGGCGAAGAGGTGATTCTGCTGGGCGAGCATGTCGACTACTGGAATTACATCGGCTGGACCGACCGCTTCTCGTCAAAGCAGTTCAGCCAGCGGCAGAGCGAATATGCCAGCGCGCTGCGCGCTGAAGTCTACACGCCGCAGATGGTGATCGATGGCCGCGAGCAGTTTGTAGGGAACGACGCGGCGGAGGTGGCTTCACGGATTGTTGCGGCCGCGAAGCGCCCGATGCCGGGGCAAGTGTCGTTGGCCTGGGAAGGGGACCGTCGGCTGCGCGTGGCGGTGCAGTCGGCTCCTGCGGTGAAGGCAAAGGTACTGCTGGCGATCACCGAGGACGGGCTCAGCACGCAGGTCGCGAACGGCGAGAATGGCGGCAAGACGCTGCATCACGCCGCGGTGGTGCGGTCGCTGCAGGAGATCGGCGAGTTGCGCGATGGCAAGTTCGAGAGCATTGTCGATGTGCCGGTGGCGGCAGGATGGAATCGTAATCAGTTGAAGGCGATTGTGCTGCTGCAGGAGCCGAAGACGATGAAGATTGTTGGCGCAGGGCAGGTCAGGTTCCCGCAGTAGCGGCGCACTGCCATTCATCGATCATGTTTTGTGTCAGGGCACGACCGAACAGGCTGCTGAAAAACTCGAACGGCGTAAGCTTTGTGTCAAGGCACGACTTCAGGCGTGCCGATGACGCTCGTTCTAGAGCGGGCTTTAGCCCTGCGTGCCGTGTGCAGCGGCTAAAGCCGTGCTCTCTTACGCAGCCAAACGGCGCGACCAAGGTCGTGCCCTGACACAAAGCCGGATTCACTTAGCAAATAGTTCGGACCTTGCGGTTTTTCCGTAACTTTCTCACCCCTTGCGATTCTCATTTCTTGGCGACGGTCAACGCGCCCAATTCAGATGGTAGAGGACAACATGAAAAAGAAAATTATGAGCGTCATGGCCATGTGTATGCTGGCCGGTTCGATTTCGGTGTTCGCGCAGGACAACATGAAGCAGGACAGCAGCAAGGATCAGATGCAGTCCAGCGACACCATGAAAAACGACAACATGAAAAACGACAACATGAAGAACGACAACATGTCGAACAGCAATAAAAAGTCGTCGAGCAAGAAGAAGTCCAGCAAGAAGAGCACGTCCAGCGATGACAACATGAAGAGCGACAACATGAAAAATGACAATATGAAGAACGACAACATGAAGTCGCAGGATCAGATGAAGCAGCAGTAAGTCGCGGCCGGGCAAGGGAACGGGCAGCGGTGGCTGCCCTTTTTCAGTTGCCAGTTGTCAGAAAAGACGGCGTTCGTAGAAGCGTTTCGATTATCTCTGTGTTCACTCGTTCCGCAGTTCCAACAACCCGCACGTGCCGCTGCCATTCTCGTCGGCGTCGCGCGGTCCTTTCGGACCGCCTTCGCGCATCTTGGCGCTGATCTCCTCGATCACGATTTCCAGCACCGGCGTCGCATCCAGATGCGGCTTGGGGGCAATGGCGTAATCGCGTCCGGCGGTGCGGCCGGGGAAGTAGCGCGAGGTCATGGCGACGAAGATCTCCTGCTTCAGCGCGTCGTCTTCGACCAGACGGCCGCGGCCGAAGCACATCACGCAGCGATAATTCGCCGAGTGGTAGCGGGCGTCGCGCGAGTATACAAGGCCATCTAGTTCGGTCACCGTCGCGCATACCGGCACGCCTGACGCGAGATGCTGGATGAGCCGGCTCGACAGGCCTCCGTGCACGTAGAGGCGGTCGGGCCGGTCGGCGCTGTATTGATACAGCATGGGGATCACGTAAGGGCGGCCATCCTGCTCGAAGCCGACGTGCGCCACATAACCGGCGGCGAGAAACTCCTGCGCGCGGGCATCGACGGCCCGCTCGGGATGCTGGCGAATCGTCGTTGTCCATTTGGTGTCTGCGGCGATGTTCGTCATCGGTCTACCTCAGAGGCTAAAGCCCACGATTAACGCCTTCATAACGGCACGGCTGAAGCCGTGCCCCTTCAAAGCAAAATGTTCAACTGTTTACGCTTCGCGAATCATTACTGTCGCGATCGTCGCCTATAATCAGTCCCATGAAAAGTGCCACTAACCCGGCATCCCGTGGGGCCACTTTGCGCAAACGTCCGAGCGCAATCGGACCGGCCGCGCTGTCGCTCAATCCAGCGTCAAAGATCTCGCTCTATCGGCAGCTTTATGAACAGCTGCGCGCAGCCATTCTCGACGGGCGCCTGCAGTCAGGTGCAAAGCTGCCATCGACGCGGACTCTGGCTGAAGAGTTGGCGGTGGCACGCAATACCGTGATGGGCGCGTATGAGCAACTGCTGGCGGAAGGGTATCTCGAGGGCGAGACGGGCTCAGGCACATACGTTGCGCGGGCGCTGCCCGACAAGATTCTGTATGCGGCCGCGGTGAAGCGTCCGCAGCATGCGACACGAACTCCGGCGGGACTGTCGCGACGCGGGCAGGCGCTGGCGCGCAGTCCACTTGGCGTTCGGCATATCGATCCGCCGCGAGCTTTTCGCCCTGGCATTCCCGCCTTGCAGGAGTTTCCCTTCAGCGTGTGGCATCGCCTTTTGCTCAAACACTGGCGGCGTCAGCCAGTCGACCTGCTGCCGTACTCGACGCCCGGCGGCTATCCGCAGCTGCGCGATGCTATCGCCGAATACGTGGTGGGGGCGCGCGCGGTGAAGTGCGAGGCCGAGCAGATCGTCATCGTGTCGGGCGCGCAGCAGGCGCTGGAGCTGGCGTCGCGGCTGCTGCTCGATCCCGGCGAAGAGGCGTGGATGGAGGAGCCGGGTTACGGCGGCGCTCGCGCGGCGCTGCTGGCCGCGGGAGTAAAGCCGGTCGCGGTGCCGGTGGATGAGTCGGGGCTCGACGTGACGCGCGGGCAGCGCATGGCGCCGAAGGCGCGGCTGGCGTACGTCACGCCGTCACATCAGTATCCGACGGGCGTGGTGATGACCCTCTCGCGACGGCTGGAGCTGCTGCGCTGGGCTGAGCGCTCGCGGGCGTGGATCCTGGAAGACGATTACGACAGCGAGTATCGCTACGCCAGCCGGCCGGTGGCATCATTGCAAGGGTTGGACACCAGTGGCTGCGTCATCTATTGCGGCACGTTCAGCAAGGTGCTGTTTCCGTCGCTGCGGTTGGGATACGTCATCGTGCCGCCGCAGCTGGTCGATGCGTTTGGCCGGGCCAAGGCGGTCGTCGATCGGCACAGTCCGACGGTGGAGCAGGCGGTGCTGGCGGAGTTCATCGCCGAGGGTCATCTGGCGCGGCACGTGCGGCGCATGCGGATGTTGTATCTGGAGCGGCAAAACGTTCTGCTGGAGTGTTTGCGGCAGGAACTGCAAGGCGCGGTTGAAGTGCATTCGCATGATGCCGGGATGCACGTGCTGGCGTGGCTGGGAAAGGGAATGCGGGACGGCGTGGTGTCGCATCGGGCGCGCGAGTTGGGCGTGGAAGCTCCGGCGTTGACGACGTATCGCGCGAAGCCCGGTGGACGGCCGGGGTTGATACTGGGGTACGCGGCGTATATCGAGCAGGAGATTCGTGCGGGAGTGAAGAAGCTGGCCGCGGCGGTGGAAGGTAGGAGGTAGGGGTCAGAGGTCAGGGGTCAGAGATCAACGTTCTGGTTCAAGTTTAGTCTTTGCTCTCGCGGACGCTTCGCAGCATCGCGCTGTGAGGTTTGTATCAGGGCACGAGTTTACTCGGGCCGTCGACGCGCCAGTGGGAGACGCTTCAGTCGCTCTGTGGGGCGTGCAGGGCTGAAGCCCAACGCTACTGCGAGTTCTGCGGCACGACCGAAGTCGTGCCCTGACACAAAGCTGGTCGCCAGACAGCGCAAATCTTCGTTAAGTGATCCGAATCGCTGCTGTAATCGTGGCTAGTGGCGAACCGAAGATCCTTCGACTGCGCGTCCGCCCGCCGCGCAAGCGCGTCGGAAAAGCAAGGCGCGGACGCTTCGCTCAGGATGACAAATCAAGAAGGATGTTTGGAACCTGATCAGTGGCACTGACCACAAGGTACTAGCGCCTAACCGCCGACAACTACCACTAACCCCTGGCCCTTTAACCAGTGGCCTCTAACCCCCAGCCCCTAATCCCTATCCCCTGACCCCTCGATGTACTCCGGCTCCCGCTTCCATCCTGTAATCATCGAGTAAAAGTTGTTCCAGCCGTGCAGCGCGACCATGATGAGGTGTCCGGGGATGAAGGCGACGAAGCCGCACATCGAGACGAAATGCCAGATGCGCGCGTAGTGATAGCCGCCCATCGGCCAGGCCAGCCACCAGAACTGCGCCGGCTTGAACATCACCATGCCTGTCAGCGTGGAGAGCACGCCGAAGAAAATCGTTGAGGTGTACGCCAGCTTTTGCAGCGGATTGTAGGCAGCATCGACCGGCGGCTTCTTGCCGAACAGAAAGTAATGACGCGCCATCGGCCACACACCTTTAATGTCGCGCGGCAGAAATAACACCTGGCGCCAGTGACCGGTGACGAGCTGGTAGACGACATACAGCACGCCGCTGCCGACGAAGATCCACATGAAGGTGAAATGCCATTGCAGCGCACCGCCCAGCCATCCGCCGAGGGTGAGTCCCGGAGGCGGGATGATGAAGAAGTTTTGCTGTGGAAGTTTCGGGCCGAAGCTGGGAAAGGCGAGAAAGATGCGCAGACCGCTAGCGATCATCACCAACAAGGCCACGGCATTCAGCCAGTGCGCGATGCGCACCACCAGCGGATGCTCGTAGGAGACAGTGACGGTTCCGGTCTGCTTGTCGCGGGTGACAGTTGCGGTCGCCATATCACAGACCTCCGTACCAGTCGTAGCCCTGGTCTTCCCAATAGCCCCGCTGCCCATGAGAGAGAACGTTGGTTACTCGGATTGTGTCGAGATATTTGGCCTGCTTGTAGCCAAGCTTGGTCGGCATCTGCAGGCGAAGCGGGGCGCCGTGGCCGCGATCGAGCGGCTGGCCATACATCTCGTAACAGAACAGCGTCTGCGGTTGTAGGACGGTCGCCATGTCGATGGACTCGTAGTACTCGTCGACGCAGGTGACTTCCAGATACTTGGCGCTGAGGTCGGCGCCGACGGCGCGCAGAAAATCCGAGGCGCGCGTACCGCCGAAGTTGCCGATCACGTCCCAACCTTCCACGCAGACGTGGCGCGTGTTCTGCACGACCTTGGGGAAAGCCTGAATCTGCGAGAGCTTGTAGTCGCCGGGATGTTTCACCAACCCTTCGACGGTCAGCGTCCACTTCCCGAGATCGACGTCAGGATCGAGAACGTCGTAGTAGTTGTAGGGAAACTTCTCGAACGGAGCGACCTGGTTATTGCTGTAGGTCTGCGCCAGGCGATGCTCGCTGAACAGCTTCTCCGACGCCCAGTCGCTGAAGCGCAATCCTTCCTTCAATAGGGGTTCCTGCAACTTGGGAATGGCGAAGGCGCCGATGGCTACGACCGGCAGCAACTTCAGCAGCTCGCGGCGATTGATGCCGCGACGCTGGCCCGGCGTGACCACGCGTATTTCCTCGCCGGCGGGACCGCGCTGCGGCAGTGGAGCAACAACACGCTCTTCTGCTTGTGCTGGAGGCGCTTCGCCACTCGGTTGTGCTTGCGCCGCTTCGGCTCGCTCCGCGCGCTCGTCTTTTTGCTGCTCGTCCGACATTGCTATTTTGATCCTTGCTCTCGATAAGATCAGCGGACCCGGGAAAAGTTACAGGACATTGCTGACTCCGGGTCGTGTGACCGATCCATAAGGTATACGTGGGCCGGCAACCTTCAGATTTCACGCGCGTTGTGCGAGAGGGGCATGCTATCATCCTGACACTCTCAAGAAGCAGCCGCAACGGCATCCTGGCTTACGAATGGTTCGCATTTCCGGACGGGCAGCTATCCTGCTTTTCATGCTGTTTGCATGCGTGCCCGTTTATGCGCAAAAAGCGCCGGCGGCTCCCGACCATCCCTGGGATGTCAATACCTCGACACAGCAGGTAAAAGCTCCGCCGCGTCCGGCACCCGCGGTCACGCTAGACCCTGTAAAAATCTACACCCTGCCGGAGTTGGTCGACCTTGCCGAGCACAACAATCCCGACACGCGCGTCTCGTGGGAGAGCGCCAAGGCACGTGCGGCCGACCTGGGCATTTCGAAGTCGACGCTATATCCAACGCTGGCGGCGGTGGTTCTGGCCAACACCTCGCGTAGCGGCGTCTTCTTTGGTCCGCTCTTCGTGCGGCAGACAGTCGAGGCGTATGCGCCTACTTTGGCTGTCGATTACGCCATCTTCGATTTACAGCGCTCGCAGGAGATCGCCATCAGCCGCGATCAGCTGCTGGCGGCGAATTTCCAGTTCAACGACACGCATCGCAAGATCATTTTCTCGGTAATGGACGCATACTATCGGCTGCTGGATACCAAGGGTCTGCAGGAGGCGGCTGAGGCGAACTTGAAGAACGCGCAAACGGTGCGCGAGGCGGCCGAGGCTCGGCTGCAAAATGGGCTGGCGACGTTGCCCGACGTGTTGGAATCGCGCAGTGCGGAGGCGCAGGCCGATTACGATTTGCAGGCGGCGATCGGCGCAACCGAGATTGCCTACGGCGATCTGGCTACATCGCTCGGCATCTCGCCGCTGACCACGTTCAATGTCGAAAGCATTCACGATATCAAGATGCCGGACCAGATTGTGGATACGGTGGAGAAATCGATCGACAAGGCGCTGGCGCAGCGGCCGGACCTGCTGCAGCGGGTGGCGGAGTTGCGCGCAACCCAGGCGGAAGTCAGTTCGGCCAAGCGTGCCTACGCTCCCAAGCTGACGTTCAGCGGGCAGGGTGGTGACGTACGCGCATACGGCAAGCAGTATCCAACGCCGAACACCGGTGTGACTTCGCCGACGTTGCAGGCATGGGATGCTGAGCTGAATTTGTCGTGGACGCTGTTCGATGGCCTGGCGCGAGAGAATCGGCTGGCCAAGGCGAAGGCCGATCAGAAGCAGGCCGAAGCGACCATCGACGCGACTCGCGATCAGATCGAGAACCAGGTGTGGTCGGCGTATTCGACGGCGCGCACGGCGTTGCGGCAACAAAGAGCCGCGGCGGCGCTACTGGAATCGGCGACGGAGTCGTACAATGCCGCGCTGGAGTCGTACAACTATGGGGTGCGCAGTCAGATTGACGTGGTGTCAGCGCAAAAGACGCTGGCCGACGCGCGCACGGCAGACGTGACCGCTCGCACGCAACTGTTGACCGGATTGGCGGCGCTGGCTTATCAGACCGGCGACCTACTTTATGTGAAGAGTCCTTAATATGCGGAGAAGATTTGAAATATCGGAGAGGCCGAATCGCGCAGGATGGATGAAGCTGGCGGCGAGCGCGGCTTTGCTGCTGACCGCGACGGGATGCACGCGTGCGCCCACATTCAACATTCTTGGCTCATTCTTTCCATGTTGGATTGTGTGCGGGGTGATTGGCATTCTGCTGGCAGTCGTCGTGCGCGTGTGGTTTGTGCGCATCAATTTCGAGAAAGAGCTGTCGCCGCTGATCGTGGTGTATCCGTGCCTGGCGGCGTTTTTTACGTTCACCGTCTGGTTGCTGTTCTTCAGTTGAACCGAGGACAACGATGGCCATGCTGGAAAATGCGACTCCGGAGCAGCGCAAACGCTGGGGCAGGATTACGAGCCTGGCGATCATGGCCGCCGCGCTGATCATGGGACTGATCGTCGTTTACATCACGACGCTCTATCCACGCACCGATGACGCCGAGGTTTTCGCCAACTTCATCGGCATCGCGCCGCAGGTGGACGGACCTATCAGCACGCTGGCGGTGCAGGACAACGAATTTGTGAAGCAGGGCGGTCTGCTGTTCGAAATCGATCCGCGGCCGTATGAGTACACCCTGCAATCGGCACGCTCGGACCTGAACACGCTGGAAGGCCAGATTGTCGACGAGACTCGCACCATTGCCTCGCAGCAGAGCGCGGTAGGAGCGGCGCAGGCGAACACGGAGAATGCAGCCGCCAATGTCGACCGTTCGGCAGCTGCCGTGAGTGAAGCCCAGGCCAATGTCGCCAGCGCCAGGGCGGAGCTCGATCGCTCGCAGGCCGAGCTGGAATACACCACCAACAACTATCATCGCATTCAGCCGCTGCTGGCCAAGCAGTTCGTCACTGTGGATCAGGTCGACCAGGCGCGGACCGCGGTTACGGCGGGCCAGCAGTCGGTTGACCGAGCGCGCTCGCAACTGGCGTTGGCGCAGTCGCAGGTGCTTTCGGCGAAAGCGCAATATGAGCAGGCCAGGGCCACGGTCTCACAAAGCCACGCGCAATTGGCGCAGTCGCAACACAGCGTATTGACGCTGGAGCCGCTGACGGCGCAGCGGGAAGGGAAGGCCGCTGCGATCCGCACGGCCGAGTACAACCTGAACAATACGCGCGTGTATGCGCCCTTCGACGCACGCGTCACCAACCTCATCATCTCGCAGGGCGCCTATGCACACACCGGCCAACAGATGTTCACGCTGATCGATACGCGCGTGTGGTGGGCAGTGGCGAACTTCCGCGAGACGCAGTTGCGCCACATCCATCCCGGAACGAAGGCGTATGTGTATGTGCTGTCGCGGCCGAACATTCGTTACGACGGCGTGGTCGACAGCGTGGGATTTGGCGTACAGCCGGACTCGACGCTGATCGGAAGTTACGGGCCCGGCCTGCCGGACGTGCAGCGCTCGCTGAACTGGGTACATCTGGCGACGCGTTATCCGGTGCGCGTACGCATCCTGGCGCCGGAGACCGAACCGTTCCGCCTGAGCGAGTCGGCGGTGGTCATCATGCGGTCGGGCTCCGAGAAGGCGCCCTAGCTATGGCCTCACAGGACCAGGTAATCCCGTCGGCGCAACGTCTCAACGCTATCGACGAAGGTGGCGTCTGGTTCTGGCAATTTCTGAAAACTGAGCTGGCACCCTATCCCGGGCGCACCTGGACTGTCGCCCGCGTGACCATCTCGGCGACCATCGTGATGGTCATCGTGATGACGTTTCAGATCCCGTTCGGATTTCTCGCCGCCGTTTACACCATGCTGCTCAGCCGGGAAGATCCCACGGTGACCCTGAAATCGGGGATTCGCTCGGTCTTCTCGTATATCGTCGCAACCCTCTACACCATTCTCGGCGTAATGCTGTTCATCGGCGATCCGATGACGCACTTTCTGTGGATTGTGGCATCGCTGCTTCTAGCGTTCTACCTGATCCGCGTCGTGCCTGACTATGTCACGGCCGTCGGCTTCGGTTTCACGCTGGCGGGCGCGATTCCGCTGTGGGACGAAACGTATCTGACAGTTAACCAGCGTGTTGAGGACACGCTTTGGTTAGGCTTCGCGGTGATCGTCGGAATTACCGTGACCATTACAGTTGAGTACGTCTTTCGCCGGGTTCATCCCACGAGCGACCTCAACAGCGGCATCGAAACGCGACTGAAAGCAGTGGAGACGTTGCTGCGGCAGATTGCGGCAGGGGAATCCCAACTCAAGTTTCAGAAAGAAATCGATCTCTACTCAAGTCTGGGCACGTCGCGGTTAAGGCGCTTGCTGCTGCGCTCGGGATACTCACCAAGTTTCGAGGCGCAAATGGGCGCCGTCATCGGGTTGCTGGGGCGGCTGGTTGATCTGGCGGCCAGCTTGCAAATTATTCGCTCGAATCATTTCTTTGTGCCGGCCGCAGAGGATGGCCAGCGCTGCGTGCGCCTGGCGGACGAAATTGCCGCGTTGGCGAGCGATCTAAGGGAGCTCAAGGCGCCGCGAATCCTTGAGATCCCATCGCAGCCGGCGCCTTCATGGATGCCTCTTCTACCCGAGATGGAGCGAACGGTCGCATTGATCCCGCAGGCTTTCGCCGGCTCTGACAGCGTGTCAGACTTCAAGCTGCCGCTGAATGCGGTCGAACAGCATCAGCGCCTTTTTGTCGCTGACGCATTGACCAACCCCGACCACCTGAAGTTCGCCATTCGCGGGACTCTGGCTACCATGTTGGCATATTGCTCGTACACGATTGCTGCCTGGCCGGGGCTGAGCACGGCGGTGGCAACCACTATTATTACGGCGCTGTCGACCATTGGGGCGTCACGTCAGAAACAGTTTCTGCGACTCGTCGGAGCATTCATCGGTGGATTTTGTTTCGGCATGGGAGCACAGGTGTTTATACTGCCGCACCTCGACTCGATCACGGGTTTCGCGGTTCTGTTCGCGGTTGTGGTCGCAATTTCCGCATGGCTGTCGACGGCGACGCCCAAGCTTTCTTACCTTGGCATACAGCTGGCGCTGGCGTTTTTCCTGATCAACCTGCAGGAGTTCGCGCCTCAGTATTCACTGGCTATCGCGCGCGATCGTGTTGTCGGCGTGCTGCTCGGGCTGCTGTGCATGTGGCTGGTCTTCGACCGGCTGTGGGTGAAGGATGCCTTGCAGGAGATGCAGGAGCTATTCGCACGCAACTTAGAGTTGATGGCCGAATTGGTTGATCAGTGCCGTACGCCTGATCGAACCGAAGCTGTCAAGCGTACCCTCCAGTTGCGCGATCGCATCAACGAAGGCTTCAACGGCGTCAAGGCGCAATCGGATGCGGTGGTCTTTGAATTTGGGCCGTCACGCCGGCGCAAGCTGAAGATCCGCGACGATTTTCGTCTATGGCAGCCGACGCTCGGCATCTTGCTGCAGGTGCAGATTACTTACCTGCAGTACATCTTCCACTCTCGGCTTCCCGACATTCCGCCGGAGATCAGCGACGCCGCTGGCAGTTTTGAGCAGGACGTGAAGACCACGCTCCTAACAATGGCGGACTACATTGCCTGCAAGCCGCCGCGCACGGCCCCTGACCTTCTGCAATCGGCGACGACATTGCGGGAGAAGATCGATCAGCACTACAGCGGGTCAAGCGTGCCGCCGGCTCTCTACGACATGATTACGCTGACCCAGAACCTGGCGTCGGTTGTGGCTCCTCTCTACCGCGATGTGGAGGCGACCTTCGCCAACCCGCAGCAGGCGCGCATGCACCATCCCCATGCGAAAGTATTCGAAGACTGATTACTTGTTCCAGAGGTGCAACAGGCCAACCGCCCATGCGGCCAGGCAGGCCAGCGCCACCGCGACCAAAATCCACGCCGGGCGATCGATCCGTCCCTCCGCTGCGGCCGGCTTGCGACGCCAGGGCTTGAGGATCCAGGCAGTGAAAGCGATGAAGATCGGTCCGCCCAGCAGGACCAGCGCGTCTTCGACGTTGTTGCCTAGCTTCACGTGACGGGTGATGATGTCGATGATGCCGACGGCGAAGAAGCCGACGATGAAAACTTCCAGCCACTCCAGCTTGCGCTGCATGCGGACGACTTCGTCGGCGCGCGATTCGGTTTTCTTGGCCAGCTCGGCCTGGTCGTGACGGCGAATGTGCTCGGCAGCGGATTGGGTAAGGTCGCGTAATGTTGTCAGTAGCTGGTCGATGTTGATGGCTTCGTAGAAGCGGCGGAAGAGATCGCGGTCGGGAAGTGTGAGCCAGTGCTTGACCTGCGCCGCGCGGCGCGAAAGCTCTTCGCCGGTAGCGACGATGTTCTGCAGACCGTGGATATCTACGCGTACCGAAAGACCGTGCCCGTCCCCGGAAGGTAGAGAGAAGTCGCTCAGCCGCGCCCATTGCGCAGTTAGCCGGTCGATGTCGCGCGCCAGTGAGATGACCGATGCGAAGTCGGTGCGCTGTTCTGCGATCTGGCGATCGGGTGCGCTGACGCCGGAGCTGAACTCCTGCTTCTGCGCGATGGCAATGCCGCGGTCGCCCCATACTCCGACGGAACCGGCGCAGACGACCAGGTGTTTCTCGACAAAGTCCGCTGGCGTCGAGCCGGGCACATCCGGATAGAGCACCTGCCAGAGCGTCTCGCCGATTTGCGAGGCGAGATTGGGCGCAGCGATGGAAACGTCAGCGCGTAGCCGCAGGCTGGCAAAGCGGAAGTAGCTCTCCGGAGACGCGGGGATTTCCAGCGGCGTGTTCAGGTTGTACTTTTGGGGCTCGATGTCGACGCCCTCTTTCGATCCGGCAAAGTCGTATACCGTGACCTGTGGTCCGGTGACCAGCGACGCCGCCGAGTAGATCGAGCCTTCCAACTCGGTGCGAACGGCTTCGGCGACCGGATCGTCGCGCAAGTCGCTGCGAATACCGGACGGCGCGATTAAGGTTCCACGGTTCGGCGTTGCTACCGCGGTGCCGAACTGACTTTGCCCGCCGACCCAGGGATCGGCCAGGAGGCTTCCCAGCGTCGTGCCGGCGTGAGTCGACCCGCGGCGCGACTCACCAGCTGTCGGCATGATGACGACGTTCTCCTCGCGCGCGCGAAGCTCCTCCACTTCCTGCGTCTGCAAGCGCGACCACACCGTGTAAAGATGCCGGCCGTTGGCGCGTTCCGGATCGATGGAGAACTGGTAGTCGGTTTTGTTGGCCGCAGCTTGCGGACGCCCGTTCGACCAGGCGATGGCGGTGAACTCGAAACCCGCGCCCAGCGCGGAGTTCTCCAGGTCGAGCCGCGCCCACTCCTTGAACAGAAGGCATTCCGGGTCGCGCAGGTAAACGCCGTCGGTCGGGATGCGAAAGGTGTCTTTGAGCAGCAAATGCTCGGCGTCGATATCGGTGGGCCGGCGCTGATCCTGAAAGGCGAGCTGATGCGGGTCTTTGAAGAAGTGCGGTGAGGGAGCTTCCTGCTCCGGCAGATAAACCGTGGAGCGGCGCGCCCGGCGAATGTCTCGCTGGTACGCTTCGGCCTCGCGCTCGAGCATGGCGAGCTCTGGGGCGAACAGGGAACTGCCATCCAGTACCGCGTCGAACGTGGGATTCAGTTGCCGCTGCTGCAGCACCGAGCGAACTTCGGTGAAGAACTCGAGGGCGCCGCTGCTTTCCCCCAGGTAGTCTCGGCCACGCTTCAACGCAGCGTAGAGCACGGAGCGCAGCTGGCGTTGTCGCGGACAGGAGATGTGGCGTCGATCTTCCAGCCGCGAGGCGTAGCTGGCCAGCAACAGTGCCCAGCGATGCTCCGGCGCGACCGCAGCGAGATCGGGATCGAACCAATCGATGCGCGAACGCTCAGGCAAATCGAGCCAGCCCTCGGAATGCAGGCCGTAGGGCTGCAAGTCTGCGAGGGCGTTGGGGTCTTCGATGATCCATCGCGCCAGGTACATCGAGCAGAAGGCGTCGAAGTCCGGCTCCTTGTGCGTAACCAGCCAGATGACGTCGTTCAGCTTCGCGAAGCGTCCTCGAATGAGCACGGCTTTGTGGAGCACGGCAGCCGATGCGGAAGGGAATTGAGCATCGCGCAAAAAATGGTGATCAATGATGGCCAGCGGCTCGTTGACATCCCAGCAGGTACCTCCGACGTCGGCTGCCAATTCATTCGTAAACAGCGTTCCAGGCGATTCGGCGCTATTGGTCGCAGGGCGATTTCCGGGATCACCGGTGAAGGTAGTCCCGAAATCGACAAAGCGGTAGCGAAATTCCCTGGCCATGGCTAGCTTTGAAAAGTATAGGGCGTGAGGCTGAAATTTCACATCTTCGCAGGATTGAGGCGGGGCAGGATTAACCGTAGGTTAACGCTCGAAAGGTAAGCAAACTCGCGGGAATGCGATTCGACGTACTGTTAATCAACTACGACATAGAGACGGCAGCGGCAGCGTCCCCGCTCGGGATAGCTCCGCATCCAGATATTGGCGATATCGGGGGATAGCGTAAATGACGTCCCGATAGCGGCCGATGAGTACTATGGCGACTTATCACCAGCCTCGCACCGGATTCTAAGTCGCGCGCGCCTAGCTATGTGCCGGCAGACAAGTCACTACCGGCCGCAAGTATCGTAGGCATACCCATGGCTACTACATTTCCAGGCATCGCAGTCTCTGCGATTCCGAATCTCTGCGCCACTATTGAAAGGTACAAATTTGCTTCAACCTGACTTTCTGGAGCTCCCGACGCTGCTGAGCTCCAATTCCAAACTTGCCATCTACATGCAGCAAGGTACAATCGGGCAACGGTTATGCCGCTGACCCCCGGAACGCGCTTGGGCCCCTACGAAATCGCTACGCCAGTCGGTGCTGGTGGCATGGGCGAGGTTTACCGTGCACGCGACACGCGCCTCGAGCGCACCGTGGCGATCAAGGTTCTACCCGGACATCTCTCCGACAGTCCGGAAGCGAAAGAACGATTTGACCGCGAGGCGCGCTCCATCTCGTCGCTCAACCATCCGCATATTTGCAGCCTTTACGACATTGGCCACCAGGACGGAATCGACTACCTCGTCATGGAGTTTCTCGAGGGCGAGACCCTGGCCGAGCGCCTGAAAAAAGGTCCGCTGTCGCTCAAGAAGACGCTTGCCATCGGGGTTGATGTTTGCGACGCCCTGGAACTTGCACACGGGCACGGGATCGTTCATCGCGATTTGAAACCCGGCAACATCATGCTCACGGCGAGCGGCGCCAAGCTGATGGACTTCGGCCTGGCCAAAGCGATGACCGTGTCTTCGAAGGCAACGGTTGGCTCGAGTGCGGCGCCATCATTCACTGCGGCTGCTACGGCAGTCTCCAGCAGCCCATTGACCACGGCCGGAACCGTGATTGGAACCGTGCAGTACATGTCGCCCGAGCAGATTGAAGGGAAAGAGATCGATTCCCGCTCCGACATTTTCTCCCTGGGATCCGTGCTGTACGAAATGGCATCGGGCAAGCAGGCCTTTGAAGGCAAGAGCCAGATCTCGCTGGCATCGGCGATTCTGGAGAAAGATCCGGAGCCGATCAGCACGATCAAACCGATGATCCCGGCAGCGTTTGAGCATGCGCTCGCAACTTGCCTGCAGAAAGAGGCAGACCAGCGATATCAGACGGCGCACGATCTGAAGCTGCATCTGCAGTGGATCACAACCAGCAGTTCTTCGATGGCGATGTCTGCCATGCCAAGGCGGGCGCGCAAGCACGAGCCACTCTGGTGGGCATTGGGTTTCCTTATCGCACTGGGATTAGGGTTGACGATTGGAGCGCTGATCAATCGCTCCGGCCCGCCTGCGCCGGTGATGCGAACGGTCATCAATCCGCCCGATGGCACTACACTCAATCTGACGGGTGATTCTGCCGGGCCTCCCGTCTTGTCACCCGACGGCAGCATGCTCGCCTTCACGGCCAGCAAGTCCGATGGCAGTACGGCGATATGGGTCCGACCGATCGACTCGTTGGACGCGCACATCCTGTCGGGAAGCGAAAACGCTGTCTTCCCCTTCTGGTCGCCTGACAGCCGGTCGCTGGGATTCTTTGCCGACGGCAAATTGAAAACCGTCGACTTCAACGGTTCTGTACAGGTCGTCGCTGACGCACCCTTCGGACGTGGAGGAGCATGGGGAGCCGATGGCGTGATTCTCTTCTCGGCTAACACGCAATCGCCGCTGATGCGGGTAAACGCAGGCGGCGGTACGCCGGTTCCGGTTACAAAGCTTGATTTAACACAGCATACTTCCCATCGTTGGCCATTCTTTCTACCCGACGGCAAACATTTCCTGTACCTGGCCATCAATCACAATCCTTCCAGTTGGGGCAAGGACATGCTGTTCTACGCCTCGTTAGACGGGAGCGAAAATCGCCCGCTATTTCATACGCAAGCGAACGCGATCTATGCCGGAGGCTTGTTGCTGTTTGCGCGCAACGACCAGTTACTGGCGCAACGTTTCGATCCCGCGTCAGGAAAGTTGAGTGGCGATCCAAGTGCCATCGCCAAGGGCATCCTGAACGATGAGACCACCTGGCACATGGGTGCTTCGGCTTTTGGCGATAGGTTGCTGGTCCTTGGTAGCGGAGGCAGCGGCGATTGGCAACTGGTGTGGGTAGATCGCGAGGGCAAGCAGATTGCTAATGTCGCTGACAAGCTCACTAACCTGCAAGCCGCAGCGATTTCTCCTCAGGGTGATCGCATTGCGATGCAGATCGATACCGGGCAAAGCGATATTTGGACGCTGGACTTGACGCGAGGGGTGCGTACCCGGCTGACCTTCGGACCAACGTTAAATGCGTACCCAGTCTGGTCGCCCGATGGTAAATGGATCGCATTCACCAGCGATCGTAACGGTCACTCGGAACTGCGCCGCAAGTCCGCCGACGGCAGCGGACAGGAAGAGATTCTACTTACGGATGATCAACTCATAACAGCCACCGACTGGAGCCGTGACGGCAAATACGTGATCTACAACCGCGGTCCCATCGGAGGGGCCGACATCTGGGCAATCCCCCTGGAAGGCGATCGCAAACCCTTCCTGCTGGTCCCACACGCGGCGAATTCAGCGGCCGTCTTTGGAGAGCTTTCTCCTGACGAACGATGGCTCACCTACACGTCAACGGAATCCGGAGCTCCTGAAGTTTACGTAGCCGCGTTTCGCGGGCAAGGCAAATGGCAGATCTCGGCGAACGGGGGACACAATTCCAGATGGAGCAGTGACGGTAAAGAACTCTATTACCTGGATCCGGCATTCAATCTTTACACGGTGCCGGTGACGGATGCCGGCGATGCGTTACGGTTCGGCTCACCGCAAAAGCTGGTGGACCGGTGGTCCTCACCGAACGTCTTTTATGACGTGACCCGTGATGGCAAGAAAATCCTGCTCGACCGCATTTCGCAGCAGGTCAATCAGTCCGTAACCGTGGTTACCAACTACGCCTCCGAATTGAAAAAGTAAACGGCAGCCTGAGAAGGTCTCGCAACCATTTCCGGGCGGCGATGACCGACTTGGGGCGGACTCTCATCTACTGCTCGGCAGAAGAGTGCGGTTTTGCGATAATGATTCAGCGGCATGTGGGCCCGTAGCTCAATTGGATAGAGCATCAGCCTTCTAAGCTGAGGGTTGCTGGTTCGATCCCAGCCGGGCCTACCATTTCTCAGTGCCGGCTCTTTGATATCACCAGTGGGTAAGAAGTAGAAGGGGCGAACCTCGGCATCCTAACTCGAACGCCACGGAGGCTGCACATGAGTTCCCATCGCTGGACCCGCTGTCTTCTGCTGAGCGCGCTGTTGCTGCTCGTCACCTCGTTCACCTACGCACAATCTGCGCCCGGTGTCTGTAGCGACACCTGGGCGGGCTCCTGTACTTCGACGAATACCTGTCCGGCGCCCGGCGCAAATCCGCCGCCACCGACCTGTACCGTACAGATCTCACACGCCGCCGGCACGTCCAATGCGATTATGCAGTACGGCGGACAGACCATCACCGACATTTGCGTCTACCCAGGCCAACCCATCGCATGGCAGGAGGCTGACCAATCAGCGCAATTCCTCCTGCTGTTCCTGACCACGCCGTTTACCAACAACACGTTTTACTTCACGGGGAGTACGGGATCAAACGGTTCGGGCACGATTGTGAGTAGCCCTCCGACCGGTTGCTTTGAGTTTTCCATCCGCCAGCAGGTAGGTTCGACCATCTATTCGGCCGATCCGAAGGTGGTTGTACACGGCGTAGGCAAGTGAAGCCAGGCATGAGTGTGTGAGGTAAATGAAAAGGAGCGGATTTTGTTCCGCTCCTGAATCACGCCGCGTCTACAACCAACTTTACGGCACTGGCTGAAACGTCACTTGCGGTGCGCGGCAATCGCGCAGCGAGTTTCCACACTGGCGATATTGCAGATCCTTCGTCAGGCATACTTCCAGCGCAACAAACTCCGAGCCGCTGCACGACACGCGAAAAGATCCGCTGGGCGCATGGTTTGCGCTGGCGAAGGCTTGCTCAATCTGCGCCGGACTGGCATTCACCGCCTGCGATGGCGACTTATACTGCGCTGGAACCTGAAGGCTGGTATAAGCCTTCCTGATATCGCCGAAGTACGTCTGCGCGTCGAGCCCGCTACAGGTTCCATGGGTCGACCACTCGTGCTGGATGAGTCCGCGTGCCGGCATGACTGGCAGCATCTGCCGGACAGTGTCCTGCGAAACCGGCTGCGCCGAGCCACAATGCTGCGGATAGGAACCGTTGTCGTTCTGCGGCCAGAGTCCGTGCACCACCAGGCCGAAGTGATGCGTCGGATCGCATTCGCTCGATGAAGCATCGCTCCCGTGAGTGGCGCAGAACTCCGGCGCCCAGGAAAGGTTCAGCAGGTAATAGTCAAAGCTGCCCGGTGCGTTATCGGCGGAATTGTGGCGGTTCTTCGCGCACGCAGCGGTGCAAAGACTCAGGAGCAGGGCACAGGCGAGAAGTTGCGGGGAACGCATGCAAGCTAGTTTAGCAACAGCAAGGAATTCAGCGAATTCCTAGTGCATGTGAACCAGCTGATCGAGCAGAAAGAGAATAGCAACTCCGATGAAGACCACGATCGCCATCTTCACGCCCGGTTCGCGATTGACCTCGGGGATCAAGTCCGAGGCAGCGACATAGATCGTCACGCCGGCCGCGACAGGCAGGCCGTAGCTGACGGCTCTGTGGCCAATCGCCATCGTCAGAACGCCGGCCAGGGTCGCAATACCTAGCAGCACCGAGGCGAACCATGAGCGTCCTTTGCTGAGGCCGCTGGCGAGCATCACCGACGTGACCGTGAAGCCTTCGGGAATCTTGTGCAGAAAGACCGCAAGGAAGATGACCCAGCCCAGCCAGGGTGAGACCAGGAACCCTGCTGTGATGGCGATGCCGTCAAAGAAGGTGTGAATGA
>DATHQX010000231.1:0-13761 GCA_035482295.1 Verrucomicrobiia bacterium | reverse complement strand
GGTTTGATCGGCGGGATCGACGCACGAGCCGCCCAGCGAGTATTGGGCGCTGCCGTTCAGGATGGGCGCGGTGAGCCGGGCGAGCCACTCGGGATCGTAGATACAGCCCGCGTCAGCACAGGCCACCACTTCCGAGGTAGCCGCCGCGATGCCGACGTTGCGGCCGCGGGCGATCGGCCCGGGCGAGGCCTTCAGGTTGCAGCTCTCGTCGCGAATCGCCTTGACGTTGGGATACTTTGCCTGCGCGGCCTGCAGCCTCTCCCAGGTCCCGTCGGTCGAGCCGCCATCGACGATGATGACCTCGGGCGCGAGCGACTGCTGCGCCAGGGTCGAAACCAGGCCGTCGATGTCGTCCACCTCGTTGAGAACGGTGGAGGTTACGGTAACCGCGGGCATTGCCCTAATTTTATCTGTTTTCGTGAACCGGGCGTCGCGAGGATGCGTATCAGTCAGAGGGCCCTATTTGCTCGGCGGCTAGATCCGTCTTTGAGTGTTCAACGTTTTCGGACCGCCTGAAGGCGGTCACCTTCAAAGCTTGGAGGCAGCATGATGTATCGCAGACTTACGACTTTGGCAGGCGCCATCGCTCTCGCGCTGGCGATGGCTCTTCCCTCGCTGGCCGAAGTAACCCAGGAATTTCACAAGACCGTCCCACTCAGCAGCAACGGCACAGTCGACATCGAAAACGTTAACGGCAACGTTGACATCACCGGCTGGAACAAGAACGAAGTGCAGATCGATGCCATCAAGACGGCCAGCGATCAGCAGAAGCTCGACAACATCAACATCGACGTCAACGCCACCAGCAACTCGGTCGAGATCAAGACGCGTTACCCCAAGGGCACGAACAACAATCCCGGCGGCGTGCATTACACGCTGCACGTTCCGCAGAACGCACGCATTGACAAGGTGAACCTGGTGAACGGCTCGCTGACCATTGCGAAGATCACCGGCGAGGTCAATGCCAACCTGGTGAACGGCAAGGTGCAGGCATCCGACCTGACCGGCACGGCTGATCTGGCTACGGTCAACGGCACCATCGATGCCACCTACAATTCGCTGAAAAATGTTCAGGAGATCAAGCTGAAGTCGGTGAATGGCACGGTTAATCTGACTCTGCCGCCTTCGGCGAACGCCGACGTCGACGCCAGCGTGACCAACGGCAGCATTACCACCGGATTCCCGCTGACGGTGAAAGGACGCTTCGTGGGCAAGAGCATGTCGGGAACGCTGGGCAGCGGTGGCGTGCACATCGAGCTCAGCAATGTGAACGGCAGCATCAAGCTGCAACCCGGGCAGAGCACACTGTAGACGCTAGAGCGATCGTCGTGGATTTCGGTTGGCGGCGCGGCCACGGCGGCGGGGTTGAGCGCAGGACGCAAGCCCACAGAACGGCGGTAGGGTTGAGCGCGGATCGCCAGCTAAGGTTGGTCCCGACATTGACGGCTTGAACGCTGGCCTGAAGGCCAGCTCTACCTGGCCCTATCCGGCTCTGGCCAGCTCTAGCCGGCTCTAACTGGCCGGCCTTGACGTTCCGGTGTCTGAACGCGATAAGCTGTTCGAGACCACCCGACGTCTCACACTATGTCGAAGCTGACCGAGTATCTTTTGGATCTCGCTGCCAACCCCGATCGCTGTGCGCGCTTCAAGGCCGATCCCGCGTCGGAGCCCGGCTATACTGAGCTGAGCGATACCGAAAAAGCGGCGATTGCCAGCCGCGATCCGCAGCGAATTTCAGACGCGATCGCCGCCGTGGATCCGGAATCGGTCGTACTCTTTCATTGGTTGTCCGCGATTTTTGGCGAAGCCAAGCTGTAGCTCATGGCCAAAGGAACGCTTACTGTCGTCGGCAGTGGCATCGCCGCAGTGCGGCACGCGACCGAAGAGGCCTGCTTCCACATCTCCCACGCCGACAAGGTTTACTTCCTGGTTGTCGATCCGCTGACCAAAGCGTGGATTCTGCGCCTTAATCCGGAAGCCGAGTCGCTCTCGACCTTCCTGGTGCCCGGCAAGGAGCGCCAGGAGAGTTTTCGTGAAATGGTGGAGTGCATCGCAGAATCGGTCCGCGCCGGACAACGCGTGTGCGCGGTCTTCTACGGACACCCGGGAATTTTCGTTCAGCCTTCGCACATGGCCATGGAGCGCCTGCGAGCCGAAGGCTTCGAGGCCGTCATGCTCCCAGGCATCTCCACGGAAGACTGTCTGGTATCGGATATGGGCGTTGATCTATCGCAGTGCGGCTATCAATGTTACGAAGCGTCGAATTTTCTCATCTACGACAAACGACCGGATACCGGAGCGGCGCTGGTGCTATGGCAGGTGGGCGTCATCGGCCAGGTAAAATGCGGCGTCGGCCGGCCGGATGGGCTGGAAATCCTAGCCGAACGGCTGCTGACTTACTACCCGGCGGACCACGAGGTCACGGTATACGAGGCAGCGACGCTGCCGGTGTGCGACACCGTCATGCGCCGAACGCCGCTGAAAGAGCTGGCGCGGTGTCCAGTTAGTCCCATTTCTACGTTGTTTATCCCACCCGTAGGTGATTCTGTGCTCGACCCGAACATGGTGACCCGGTTGGGACTGGATGTAGGATAGACAGATTCACGAAATACAGTAGCTTGGGCTGTCGATTCTTGATTTAATGATTTGGCTGAGAGAGGGGAAGTCCATGTCGAAAGGCGCCAAGGAATTCATCGAAGACGTTGGCAAGAACGAAAAACTGCGTCATCAGCTGTATCAACAATCGGCGGACATCGTGATTGCTCTGGCTAAAGAAAACGGCTACGAGTTCGAGAAGCACCAGTTGCAGAATGCCCTGTATGAAAAGCTGGGCATCCATGCTCCCATCGCCGATGTCGACTCTTCCAATTGCATCGTAGTCATCGTCGCCGCAGCAGCCCGTACGCGGTAGCGCTTAGAGCCATTGGGATCTGCCATGATGCCAGAGGTCTTCTCCCGTTATCGGGTCCAGGGCAAGCTTGGACGCGGCGGCATGGGGGAAGTGTATCTAGCCGAGGATTCTTCCCTCCGCCGGAAGGTTGCGCTCAAGATCCTTCCGGCCGCTCTGCAGGAAGATGCCGTGCGACGCCAGCGCTTCGTGCGCGAAGCGCAGTTGGCGGCCGGCGTCGATCATCCCTACGTCTGCAAAATCTATGAAGCCGGCGAATTCGAAGGCGTGGCTTTCATCGCCATGGAATTCATCGACGGCGTCAACCTCACTGAGCACATGCGCGCGGGGCCGCTGGCCCTGAACGAGGCGCTGCGCCTCTGCATCGAGACTACCGAAGCGCTGGCGCGAGCCCACCAGGCCGGCATCATCCATCGCGATCTGAAGCCGACCAACATCATGCTGACGCGGGACGGGCATGTGAAGGTGGTCGACTTCGGCCTGGCCAAGCAGTTCGAACTCACCCAGGACCAGGGCGCCACAGAAACGCTCCTCAGCAATCCCGGCTTCATCTCCGGCACGCTGGCCTACATGTCGCCGGAGCAGTGCCGCGGTCAGAACCTTGACCAGCGCTCCGACATCTTCTCGCTTGGCATCATCTTTCACGAGATGCTCACCGGATCGCATCCCTTCCGGCGGCCTTCGCCGCTGGAAACAGCGATCGCCATCATGCACAACCAGGAGCCGAACCTCACGACCAGCCGGAATTTTCCGATTGGTGTGCAGCAAGTCGTCCACAAGATGTTGGGCAAGTCGATCGAAGCGCGTTATCAGACGACGGATGAGCTGCTTCAAGCCTTGCGTGCCGTCAGCGCCCGACCGGATGAAATGCTGCCCGACGTCCGGCCGCTGGGCCCCTCCATTGCCGTGATGCCGTTCGTCGACCGCAGCGGTGACAAAGAGAACGACTACCTCAGCGAGGGCATGACTGAGGAGATCATCGTCCGGCTGTCCAAGATCTCGAGCCTGCGCGTCATCGCCCTGCGCTCGGTCATGGTGTTCAAGAACAGCGATAAAACGCTGGACCAGATTGGACAGGAGTTGGGCGTCAGCACGGTGCTGGAAGGCAGCATTCGCTGCTCGCAGACCCGCATTCGCGTGCTGGTAAGCCTGGTCGACGTTTCCAATCTAGGGCAGCTCTGGGCCGAGACCTATGACTGCGAAGTGGCAGACATCTTCGCCGTCCAGCGCGAGGTCGCCGAGCAGGTGGTGTCTGCCCTGCGCACCCGCTTCCCCACCGGCGTTTCGGATTCGAGCCTGGCATCGGTGCGCGTGCCGGAAGATATCGAGGCCTATCACCTCTACCTCAAAGGCCGCCATGCGATGGGGCAGGTCTCGCCTGACAGCTTCCGCAATGCGATTCAGTTCTTCCGGCGGGCGCTCGATGTCGACGCTACCTACGCACGCAGCTACGCGGGCCTGGGCCTCTGCTACGCGACCTCGGGCCACATGTCGTTCATGCCGGCGAAGGAGGCGTTCACTCTGGCCAAGGCGGCTGCGACCAAGGCGATCGAGTTTGATCCCAAGCTGTCGGACGCGCACATCGCCATGGGCATGGTGAGCTTGTGGTACGAGTGGCGCTGGGAGAACGCCGAAACCGAGCTTCGCACCGCGACCGCGCTCTCGCCTAACGATCCCGACGCGCATCTGTACCTGGCGGTCTATTACATTGTCACCGGGCAGCCGGAGAAAGCGGTTGCCGAAGGACGTCGGGCCATGACCCTCGACCCGCTGTCGACCCGCGTCAGCGTCATGATGGGCTGGATCCTTTGCTTCGCCGGCAAGACCGACGAATCCGCCGAGCAGCTGCGCCGTAGCCTGGAACTCGATCCCGGCTACATCGTGGCGAAGATGCTTCTGGGAGAAACCGAGCTGATCAAGGGCAACTACAAGCAAGCCATCGAACTCTTCGGACCGTGGCCTTGGGCTAAGGGTCATCTCGGAATGTCCTATGCCATGGAAGGCAATCTCGAAGCGGCCGAGAAGGTGCTCGCAGAGATGAAGGTACCCACGACACCGTCGTACCAGTCAGCGTACGAGATCGGATTACTGTGTCTGGTGTTGGACCGCGCCGACGAAGGCTTCGACTATCTCGATCAGTCCTATTCCGAGCACGACCCCAAGCTGGTATTCGTGCGCGCGGTCTTCGACATCACGCCGCATCTGAAAGATTACCGCCAACATCCTCGCTACCGGCAGCTCCTGCAAAAGATGGGGTATGGATCCTCAGCCGCCTAGCGTCCCGTGGCGCCACATATACTGTGGCCAGCCGCCTGACATCGAGTCGCCCCGCGAAGGGCATACCGATCCCGAGTGGCTGTTGTCCACAGTGCGCGACACTATCCACAAACATATTCGTCAGGGAACCTATCGCTGCATCGACCCGCACGACACGCTGGCGCGCCTACATGGGCGTCTGCCAGGCATGGGCATAACGCGCATCGCCGACGTCACCGGGCTGGACCGCATTGGCGTACCGGTCGCCCTCGCGGTTCGCCCCAACTCGCGCTCGCTGGCGGTGTCGCAGGGCAAAGGTCTGAGCCCTGATGCCGCCAAAGCCTCGGCGGTGATGGAATCCATCGAGCTCTATCATGCGGAACGGATCCGCCTGCCGCTGCGCCTGGCAAGCTACGAAGAGCTGTGCGCCACCGAGCGTGTAGTCGATGTCGACCAACTGCCGCAGGTGAAGGATGGCCTCTTTCACAAGCATCGCCGCCTGCTGTGGGTCGAAGGTTACGATCTGCTTCAGCACGAGAATGTCTGGGTTCCGTACGAGATGGTCAGCACCGACTTCACGTTGCCCTTTCCCGAGGGCTACGGGTGCTTTCCGCCCAACTCTAACGGTCTGGCCTCAGGTAACACAATGTGGGAGGCGATCAGCCACGGCATCTGCGAAGTCGTGGAGCGCGATGCAATCACGTTGTGGAGTTTGCGGAAACCCGAAGATCGCTGCGAAAGTGAACTGGATCTCGACAGCGTCACGGACAAGCAATGCCGTTACTTGCTTGAGTTCTTCAGCAGGGCCGGTGTAGCTGTGCGGGTTTGGGACGTCACCAGCGACGTCGGGCTTGCGTGCTTCCGCTGCCTGATTGCCGAGAGCAATCAGGATCCGTTGCATTTTGGTTACGCGGCGCGCGGATTCGGCTGCCATCCCAGCCGTCCCCTCGCGCTGATACGCGCGCTGACCGAAGCAGCACAGGCTCGCCTAACCTACATTGCCGGTTCGCGCGACGATGTCTCTCGCGCGGGTTATCGTAAGCTGCGAAATCCCGGCGCGCCGCCCCTTTCCGCTGAACCCACGCCCAAGCAAAAGCGCGATTTTTCGTGCGTCCCGGACTACTGTGGCGATTCCCTGGGGGAGGATCTGCGACACGAATTAGGCCAACTGCGACAATGTGGGATATCTCGCGTTGTGGTAGTCAACCTGACTCGCGATGAGCTTCGCATTCCGGTGGCGAAGGTCGTGATCCCAGGATTGGAAGGTGTCATCTTCGAGGTCGACTACGCGCCCGGGCGCCGGGCCTTACGACAGAAAGCAGGGCCGCAGTGAACGCCATCGTTTTCGTCGGTCCTACATTGTCGGGGGAGCTGGCACGGCGCGAACTCGACGCTGTCTACCTGCCTCCCGCCGCACAGGGCGACGTCTACCGCGCGGCGCTGAAGCAGCCTGTCGCGATCGGCATCATCGACGGCGAGTTCGATCAGGTGCCGTCGGTCTGGCACAAGGAAATCTTGTGGGCGATGAGCCAGGGGATTCACGTCTATGGCGCCTCCAGCATGGGTGCGCTGCGCGCCGCGGAGCTGGCCGCGTTCGGCATGAAGGGCGTGGGCCGGATTTTTCAAGCCTACACGCGCGTCGCGCTGTTGCAGGCGTTCGGCGGGGTTTTCCGTCCCAACTCGAGCGACGCCCTCGAGGATGACGACGAAGTCGCCGTGGTTCATGGAACGCAGGAAGATGGATTCCGCGTGCTGTCGGAGGCGATGGTCAATATCAGGGGGACGCTGGCCCAGGCCGAACAGCAAAGCGTGATCAGCGCGTCGTTACGCGAAGGCCTGGAGAAGATCGCAAAAGCCCTTCATTATCCCGACCGTTCGTACGCCCACATGCTGGAGATTGCCGAACGGAATGGTTTGCCCGCGCCTGAACTCGCGGCATTTTGCGACTGGCTGCCTGCCGGCAAGATCGACCAGAAGCGCGAAGACGCGCTGGAGATGCTGCGCGTGATGCGCGCAGACCTCGAGCAGGGACTGCCTCCAATGTCTGTCGACTACAAGTTCGAGAACTCGGTGGTCTGGAGCGCGCTGGTAAATTCGGCCGGCATGCTGCACACGGGCAGCGAAGTGCACGGCAATCTGTCCGTCGATGACATTTTGTCTGAGCTGTGGGCTGATCCCGAGCTTTGTTTGCAGGCCTATCAGTACGCGATGATCCGCCACCTGGTGCGTCAGGCGGCACAGGCGACCGGAGCTTCGGTCACCTCCGAAAAGATGGCCGCGGTTGAAGCCGCGTTTCGCGCTGATCGTGGCCTGGCCGAACAGCCTGCGCTGGAGCGCTGGCTGGAAGAGCATCACATGACCGCGCTCGAGTTCGAGGAGTTGATCACCCACGAAGCGCTGCTGCATCAATCGTCGCTGGCGCCGGAGCCGTTCCCGCATCGCTGGATGATCGACTGGCTACGTATCAGCGGAAAATTCGACGCCGTCCTGGCGGCAGCGCTGGAGAACAAATCTTCAGTTGCACATCAGGACAGCGTCGATTGGCAGAACCCGGAAGTTGCAGCCGATGCTTTGTTGCGGTGGTATCTCGATCGGCTGGCTGCCGATTCGCCGGCCAACGCATCGACGCGCGCCATGCTTCCCTACTTACGCAAAGACTGGGAGGCCTTCGTGTCCTCGCTGGTGAGGCGGCAGCGCTCGCGTGCCGCTGATCAATCCGCTGGGTAGAGCCGGCCTTCAGGCGACGCCTTCACAATCGACATCAGCACACAACAGATTATTCCGCCGCGAACGAACCGCAGGTCCCTCGACTGCGCGTCCGCCGTCGCAAAAGACGCGACGAAAAGCAAAGGGGCGGACGCTCCGCTCAGGATGACAATTCAAGAGGCCGCCTCGACGCGAACCTGAAGGTTCGCTCACTACTGTTGTTTGCGGCCGATGATCAGCAGCGCGCCGAGGCGTTTGAAGTCGCGCAGCTCTTCGGCGTTCTTGAACCACTTGCCGCTGTACTCGTCCGGCGTCGGCGACAAGTCGGGGATGCGCTCCGAACGCACCTCTTCATAGCCGCAGGCGCGGAACATCGCCTTGTACTCTTCGTCCGACTTCACCTGCACCGGGACCTGCAGCTCGTCGACCCAGCGCAGCGAGTAGTGATTGTCCTTGTAGAGATTGATCAGGATGTAGAGCTCGCCGCCCGGCGCCATCACGCGCTGCACTTCTTTCAGCGCGCCCTCCTGATCGCCGTAGTAATAAAACGATTCTACCGAGAGCACCTTGTCGAAGAAATCTTCCTGCCACGGAATCTGCTGCGCCGAGCCAACCACGAACAGGATGTTGTCGAACGCGGTAGACGCCGCGCGAGCGCGGCGAATCATCTCGTCCGAAACGTCAAGGCCGACAACTTGCCCGGGCCGCTCACCGTCGCCGACCCGTTGCGCCAGCAGGCGGCTGGCCCATCCTGCGCCGCAGCCGAGGTCGAGCACGCGCTCGCCGGGCATCAGCTTCATCAGCGCCAGCGTCTGCTGGGTGATGCTGCTGTGGTGCTCCTCCATCTCTTCGCCTCTGCCGGCCGCTGCCCACTCATTGAACTCGCGCCGCATGTGCTCGTCGGTGTTGGTGATGTTCTCGTTGATCATTGGTCTCCTTAGCGCTTCGCTGCTCACCGCTCTTCGTATTTCGCTCTTTGCCAAACGTCCGCATCGAAAACGTGCTGTCGATGCCTACTCTCTTACCGTCGATAATTCTCACTCGACGTAGGGGCTGGATCGAAAAGCGAATGGCGAAAAGCGAACAGCGTCTTTCTATGTTACAGTCGCGGAAACTTATGGCTCAACTTCCTCCAACACCGGGTAACGACAAAACGTCTCCCACACTGTACTGTCCGACTTGCGCGCGCGAAGTGGACGACCCGCTCACCTGCGGCGACTGCTCCTCCGTCATCTGCCGCGTTTGCGGCACGCCGCTGGAGGTTCCTGAGGACCTGGGCATCGGCTAGCCCATGGCGCGCCCCGCCCCATCGCAGGTGACGACGAGCGCACAGCAGACTTCCCTGCTCCGCGGTCTGTCGCTCACCGACTCCGTGATGCTGATGGTGGGTGGCATCATCGGTTCCGGGATTTTCCTTACCGCGCGCGAGATCGCCACCGCCGTTCACCGGCCGCTCTTCTTTCTTGGCGTATGGCTCATCGGCGGGCTGATCTCGTTGCTGGCCTGTTTCGCCTTCGCCGAAATGGGCGCCATGTTCCCGGAAGCCGGAGGCCAGTACGTCTTCCTGCGCGAAGCCTATGGCGAGTTCCCCGCTTACCTCTATGGCTGGATGATCTTCTCCGTCGCGCAGAGCGGCACCATCGCCGCGCTCGCCGTCGGATTCGCCGACTACTTCGGCGTGGTCGTTCCGTTTGCCTCGGCGCATGTTCCAATTCTTCACCTCGCCGGATGGAGTCTTACGCGCGGCGATGTGGTGGCCGTCATTTCGATTGTGCTGCTCACAACCATCAACGTTCTGGGCGTGAGACGCGGTTCCGACCTGATCAACGTCGCCACCTGGGCGAAGTTTGTCGCTATCGGAGCCTTCGTCTTGCTGGGCCTCGGGATCGGCCACGGACACTGGTCCAACTATGCGGTCAGCATTCCGACGACCGAGCCGCTTTCACTCGGTGGATTGATCTCCGCTTTCGGTGTGGCGCTGATTGCGGTGTTCTGGGCGTTTGATGGTTGGGTGTACATCACCTGGGTTGCAGGCGAGATCAAGAATCCGCAGCGCGTGCTGCCGCGTGCGCTGGTATTGGGAATTATTCTGGTGTGCGCTGTCTATCTCGCGGTAAATGCGGTTTATCTTTATGCGCTACCGATCACGGAGATCGCTAAGGTCGAAACCATCGCACAAGACGCGGCCGTGCAGTTGTTTTCGCCGCGGTCGGCGAGCTGGCTCAGCGCCACGATTGCCCTCTCGTGCTTCGGCGCCATGTCGTGCGCCATTCTAAGCAGCGCGCGCGTCAGCTTCGCCATGGCACGCGACCGCGCGTTCTTTCAGGCGATGGGCCGTCTGCATCCGCGCTATCGCACGCCCGCCTTCAGCCTGGTGGCATTGAGCGCGTGGGCCATCGTGCTGGCCCTGAGCGGAACCTTCGATCAGCTCTACACCTATTCCATGTTCATGATGGTGCTGTCGTACGCCGCAACCGTCGTGGGACTCTTCGTGCTGCGGCGGACGAAGCCCGACCTGCCCCGTCCTTATCACTGCACCGGCTACCCGCTGCTGCCGGCACTCTATGTCTTCATGGCCGGAGCGTGGGCGCTGAACTCCGTGGTCACGCGGCCAAAGGAGACGCTGATCGGAGTGGGGATCGTCTTTCTGGGGGCGCCGTTCTACTTCCTGTCGAGGCGGCAGGTTGGGCGCGAAGGGGACAAGTAAGGGCGTGGTTTCGGCGAGGTGGCAGAACGGTTCCAGAATGGAACTTTTCGGCTAGATTCGGCGGCCACCATTTTCCTAGTCAGCAGCTCGTTCCAGAGTACCTCGCAATCGCGTCAGGATGCCTCAGGAACGACGAACGGGTGACCGACTGGGCTCAGAGTTGACCCTTCACGTTTGGAGCTCCCAGATCGCCGCTAATCGCAAGTTCCCGAAATGGAACGGGTTAAGGGGCCTTGTCAAATTGCAAGAGCGCAGGCGCCCAGCCACAACCCTGACTCGAGTCGGCCGCGATTCTCATCAGAGCGGGCGCTGCGGTTAGGATGACAAGTGAAGTTTTGAAGTGTCATCCCGACGGAGCGCTCCAGCCCGCGCAGAGGCACCTGCTGTTTGCACGACGGGATGGCTCCTGAAGGAAACGCGGGTCCTTCGACTCCGTGCCCGCCACCCGCAAAAGCTGCGGGTGGAAATACCAAGCGGGCACTCCGCTCAGGATGACAAAACGTTAGAAGGACCGCGAAGCTCTGACTGCAGGGTGCTGAATACTGAGTGCTGAGTGCCGACGGCTGAGTGCTAATTGCTAGTTGCTGCCTTCTCACTTCACCACAATATTCACCAGCCGGCCTTTGACCACCATCACCTTCACGATCTCTTTGCCTTCGATGGCGGCTTTGACTTTCTCGTCGGCCAGCGCGACTATGCGCACTTGCTCCTCGCCGGCCTCGGCCGCGACGACTATCCGGCTGCGAACTTTGCCGTTGACCTGGATGGCGTATTCGATTTCGTCTTCCTTCGTCAGCGCAGGGTCGTACTGCGGCCACCCTTCGCGCAGCAGGTCGGAAGTTTCGCCCAGCATCTCCCACAGTTCGGCGGAGAGATACGGCGCGAACGGCGCCAGCATCAGCACCAGCCTGCGCTGCGCGCCGGCCACCAGCGACAACGGAACAGACTCCAAGGGTGCCCCAGCCAAGCCGGGTTTGCCTGGGTGCGCCTTTTGGCTGTCTTCGTAGGCGTACATCTCGTTGACCAGTTCCATCAGCGCTGCGATGGACGTGTTGAAGTGCCAGCGTCCGGAAAAGTCTTCGGTGATGCGCTTAATCGTCTGGTGGAGCTTGCGCTGCATCTTGCGCGCGGCTGGAGACAGCGGCGCATTGCTGGCGGCCTTCCATGCCGGGTCGTCCGGCTTGGCGTTGCGCGTTACGAAGCGATACACCCGCGACAGGAAGCGGCTGATGCCTTCGACGCCGGCGTCCTGCCAGTCCAGGTCCTGATCCGGCGGCCCGCCGAACAGCGTGTACATGCGCGTCGAGTCGGCGCCGTAGCGGGCGACCATGTCGTCAGGCGACACCACGTTGCCCAGGCTCTTAGACATCTTCGCGCCGTTCTTGATGACCATGCCCTGGGTGAACAGCCGCTCAACGGGTTCGTCATTGCGCACCAGCCCGATGTCCCGCATGAACTTGGTCCAGAATCGCGAATAGATCAGGTGCAGGATGGCGTGTTCGACGCCGCCGATGTACTGGTCGATGGGAAACCAATATCCCACTGTGTCAGAGTCCAGCGCCTTGTCCGACAATGTCGGATCCGTATAGCGATAGAAGTACCAGGAGGAATCGACGAAGGTGTCCATGGTGTCGGTTTCGCGGCGCGCCTCGCCGCCGCACTTGGGACACTCCACGTTGACGAATTCCGGCACATTGCCCAGCGGCGAGCCACCGGCCAGCGTGATCTGGACGTTCTCCGGCAGCAGCACCGGCAGGTCTTTTTCCGGCACCGGTACAATGCCACACTCCGGGCAGTAGATCATCGGGATGGGGGTACCCCAGTAGCGCTGGCGGCTGATGCCCCAATCTTTCAGGCGGAAGGTCACGGTCGCCTTGCCGAAGCCCTGCTCTTCGGCGAACTTCGCCATCTTGGTCATCGCCTCGCCGCTGGGCAGGCCGCTGTAGTCGCCCGAGTTCATCAGCAGGCTGTTGTCCTCGACGAACGGCAGGATCGGCTCGTTGGGGTCACCATCGGCCGCATCCCCCTCGCGCCGGGGATAGATCACGACCTTGATATCCAGCCCGTACTTCTTGGCGAATTCGTAGTCGCGCTCATCGTGCGCGGGCACCGACATGATCGCACCGGTACCGTAATCCATCAGGATGTAGTTGGCCACCCAGATCGGCATTTGCTCGTTGGTGAACGGATTCACCGCATAGCATTCGGTGAAGAAACCATTTTTCTCGATGGCGCCAATGTCGCCGGACTCTTTCGCCGCGCGCTGCTGAGTCATTAAGTCTTCGACCTTCGCCAGCAGACCGGGGTTGTTGGCAATCAGGTCGGTGACGATCGGATGCTCGGGCGCCAACTGCAGCGACGTCGCACCATAAATCGTGTCGATACGCGTGGTGAAGACGGTGATCTTGTCGCCCGCCGCTCCGGCTGCGCCATCCAGCTTGAAGTCGACCAGCGCGCCTTCGCTGCGGCCGATCCAGTTGCGCTGCATGGTGCGGACTTTTTCCGGCCAGCCCTGCAGCTTGTCCAGATCTGTCACCAGCTCGTCGGCGTAGTCGGTGATGCGCAGGAACCACTGCTCCAGTTCGCGCTGCTCGACGAGCGTGTCTTCGTGACGCCAGCAGCAGCCGCTGGACAGCACCTGCTCGTTCGCCAGCACCGTCGCACACTTGGGACACCAGTTCACCTTGCTCTTCTTGCGATACGCCAAGCCGCGCTCGTAGAACTTCAGGAAAAACCACTGGTTCCAGCGATAGTACTCGGGCAGGCAGGTGGTGACTTCCTTCGACCAGTCGTAGGCGAAGCCCAGCCGGTTCATCTGCCGCTTCATTTTGGCAATGTTGCCCAGCGTCCAGTCGCGCGGAGGCGTCTGGTTGGCGATGGCGGCGTTCTCTGCCGGCAGGCCGAACGAGTCCCAGCCCATTGGGTGCAGCACGTTATAGCCCTGCATCCACATGTAGCGCGCCAGCGCGTCGCCGATGGCGTAATTGCGCACGTGGCCCATGTGCAGCGCGCCTGAGGGGTACGGCAACATCTCCAGCACGTAGTACTTCTTGCGCGTGGAGGACGAGGGATCCGACTTGTAGAGGTCGGGATTCTGCGCCCAGCGGTCAAACCACTTCTGCTCGATGGCCTGCGGATCGTAGCGGTCGGGACGGCCGGCGGCGTCGGTCTGCGGCTCAGCCTG
>DATHQX010000230.1:0-4139 GCA_035482295.1 Verrucomicrobiia bacterium | reverse complement strand
GCATCCTACGGCGCATGTTGGCAGCTCGGTGCACTTGGAGCGCGGAGTAATTGTGTGCGTCGGCGCGGTGGCGACCGTCGACATTGTTATTGGAGAATTCTCGCAGCTCAATTACGGATGCACCGTCGGCCACGAAGCCCGTGTGGGTCCGGCATGCCTGATCAATCCCGGCGCGAATATTTCCGGCGGGGTTGAGCTGGGTCGCTCGGTGCTGGTAGGAACAGGTTCACAGGTTTTGCAATACGTGAAGGTCGGCGACGAGGCGCGCATCGGCGCCGGAGCTGTGGTAACGAAAGATGTCGCGCCGGCGACCACCGTGGTCGGCGTGCCGGCTGCGGCTCTGATGAAGCAAAGGGTTTAGTGGCAGTCATGCAAAAAGGTGTGCAGCGATTCGCGAAACGAGCTTTGGACGTCGTGGTAAGCGGCATTCTGCTGCTGGCGCTGCTTCCATGTCTGGCGCTGCTTTGGCTTCTGGTGAAGTGGAAGCTCGGTTCTCCGGCGATCTTCCGTCAGCCTCGTCCCGGGCTTCGTGGAGTTCCGTTCACCATCTACAAATTCCGAACCATGACGGATGCGCGAGATGCCGCCGGGAACCTCCTGCCTGACGATGCGCGGATGACGAAATTCGGCGACCTGCTTCGCACCCTCAGTCTGGATGAGTTGCCCGAGCTCTTCAACGTGCTGACCGGCAAGATGAGCCTGGTGGGCCCGCGGCCGTTGCGCATGCAATACCTCGGGCGCTACACGGCCCAGCAGATGCGGCGTCATGATGTTCCGCCCGGCATCACGGGTTGGGCGCAGGTCAACGGGCGCAACACGCTTACCTGGGAGCAGCGCTTCGAGCTCGACGTCTGGTACGTCGATCACTGGAGCTTCGGACTGGATATCCAGATTCTCTTCAAGACGGTGTATCAGGTCGTCCGGCGCGCCGGAGTATCGCCTCAAGGTCACGTGACCATGCCCGAGTTCGGCATCGATCATCGGAAAGCTGGGCAGCTTTAAGATGCAACGAATCGCAATCATCGGTGCGGGCGGCTTTGCGCGGGAGGTCGAATGGCTGATTCGCGATCTGAATCAGGTCTCGCCGCAATTCGAGTTTGCCGGTTACCTGGTCAGTGATCTGTCGCTGGTGCGCGAGACCGATTGCACCGAGCGGCTGCTGGGCGATTTCAATTGGCTTGACGGCAACGATCAGGTCGACGCGCTGGTTTTCGGCATCGCTTCCCCGGGAGTGAAGCTGCGGCTAGCGCCAGAGTTGGAATCGCGCTTCCCAAATCTGCGCTGGCCATCGCTTATCCATCCAACTGTGCTGTACGACAAGCCGTCAGCGCGGATCGGCCGCGGCGTGGTGGTTTGCGCCCACACGGTCGCGACCGTGAACGTCGAGCTGGAAGACTTTTCGATGGTCAACCTGCTGTGCACCGTCGGACATGAGACGCGCATTGGCCGCGGAGCGGTAGTGAATCCCACGGTGAATCTTTCCGGCGGCGTGAAGATCGGCTGCGGAGCGTTCATCGGGGTTGGGGCCAAGGTGCTGCAATACGTCAGCGTCGGCGAGCACGCCACGGTCGGGGCCGGATCGGTGGTGCTGAAGGATGTCGAGCCCTATACCAGTGTCTTCGGCATTCCCGCCAAGCCGTTGCCGAGCCATCGCGCGGCCGCGAGCAAGCCTGAGGTTTCGGTCAGCGCGAAATAGACTATTCTGCGTTACCATCAAGGACGGCCATCTCTCACATTATGTCGACCTCGCAGCAATCGGCGTCCGCAACCGCGATTCAGTTTGCGCCCTGGCCTTACTTCGCGCCGGATGAGATCGAGGCAGCCGCGGCCGTGTTGCGCAGCGGGAAGGTCAACTATTGGACGGGCGACGAAGGCCGCAAGTTCGAGCGCGAGTTCGCCGACTTCTGCGGCTGCCGTCACGCTGTCGCTCTCGCCAACGGAACTGTGGCGCTGGAATCGGCGCTGCGGGCTCTCGGCATCGGGCCCGGCGACGAGGTGATCACCACCAGCCGGACATTTGTGGCTTCGGCAAGTTGCGCCGTCGCCGTTGGGGCGCGTCCCGTGATGGCCGATGTGGATGCCGACAGCCAGAACATCACTGTGGAGACGATCCGCAAAGTTCTCACACCGCGGACGAAGGCCATCATTCCGGTTCATCTTGCGGGCTGGCCATGCGACATGGATCCCATCCTCGACTTGGCGCGCGCGCACGGACTGAAGATCGTCGAAGATTGCGCACAAGCTCACGCCGCGACATACAAGGGGCGACCGGTCGGGTCGATCGGCGATATCGCTGCCTGGTCGTTCTGCCAGGACAAAATCATGACCACCGCCGGCGAAGGTGGCATGATCACGACGAACTCGGACGAGTTGTGGGAGAGCGCCTGGGCCTACAAGGACCACGGCAAGAGCTACTCCGCGGTCTATCGTCGCGAACATCCTCCGGGATATCGCTGGCTGCATGAATCCTTCGGCACGAATTGGCGGATGACGGAAGTGCAGTCGGCGATTGGGCGGGTTATTCTGCGCAAGCTTCCGGAATGGGTGGCCCGCCGGCGCAAATTCGCCCGCACCCTGAACGAACGCTTCGCGAAAATTCCGGCGCTGCGCCTGACCATTCCGCCCGCAGACATCGAGCACGCCTATTACAAGTATTACGTTTTTGTCCGTCCAGAGATGCTACGGCCGGAGTGGAGCCGCGATCGCATCGTCGACGCGGTCAGCGCCGCCGGCGTGCCCTGCTTCACGGGAAGCTGCAGCGAAATTTATCTGGAAAAAGCCTTCCCTGCGGATTGGCGACCGGCGGAGCGCCTGCCGGCAGCCAAGCGTCTGGGCGAAACCAGCGTGATGTTTCTGGTGCATCCCACATTGTCAGAGGAAGCCATCGACGCCACCGCCAGCGCGGTCGAGCAGGTGATGGAGAACGCGTCCCAAGGGTAATTCACTTCGTCTCAGTAAGACCTTCACAGCCACTTCGTACGACTCCAAAAATTAACTTCGCGCGGCGATAACGGCTCCCATCGGTCGGCCAAACTGATGCCCCCGCTGTTACGCCGGCGATATGAGGATCTGGCCATGCTGGTGCGACTAAGATTCTGGATCATACTCGCACTTAACGTCGTTCTCGTCTGCGCATCGCTCACCATTGCGTGGTTGTTGCGCTTCGAGTTCACGCTCCCACAACGTCGTATACTGTTCGCAGCCCTGCCGATTCTGGTGGTTCTGCGGCTGGCGGCGCTGGCGCGCTTCAACCTGCTGCACGGCTACTGGCGCTACACCGGCTTAAACGACATTACTGACATCCTCAAAGCGACCTTCCTCAGCACCGCGGCGTTTCTTGCGGTCGAGCGATACGCGCTCGGTATCGTTGCCTTCCCTAAATCGATCTACTGCCTGGAGGCGTTGCTGGCGGTCGGCATGCTATGCGGGGTGCGCCTGGTCTCGCGCACGCTGCTGCAGGCAGCAGCTGAAAGCGCACGCACCAGCCCTAAGAGGAAGGTGATCGTCGTAGGCGCCGGCGATGCTGCGGAACGGTTGCTGAAGGATCTGCCGAACAGCGGCTACGCGGCGGTCGCGTTGGTCGACGACGACCGGCAGAAGCTCGGCGCGCGCATTCATGGCGTGCCGGTGCTGGGTTCGATCGATGACTTGCCACGGCTGGCGAAGCTGCATGAAGTCGAGGAGATTCTGATTGCCATTCCCTCGGCGACAGGCCGAGAGATGCGGCGCATTACCAGTGTCTGCGAGCGGCTGCCGGTGCGCTTCCGCACTATTCCTGCGCTCGCCGACCTCATCAACGGCAAGGTCACGGTCGAGCAACTGCGCGACGTCAACATTGAAGACTTGCTGGGGCGCGAGCCGGTTCAACTCGATCTGGAGCCCGTCCGCCAGCAACTGACCGATAAAGTCGTGATGGTAACGGGCGCCGCCGGGTCGATCGGTTCCGAACTTTGCCGCCAGCTTCTGTATTACAAGCCGAGAAAGCTGCTTTGCGTCGATCAGGACGAGAGCGCGCTTTTCTTCCTCGAGCAGGAACTGTGCCAGGAGTGCGCAGCGGGCACCGCCGAATATTGCGTGGCCGACGTCGCCGACTCGCATCGTATGCGCCGGCTGATCAGCGGCGCCGAAGTCGACATCAT
>DATHQX010000229.1:0-11274 GCA_035482295.1 Verrucomicrobiia bacterium | reverse complement strand
AGAGCTGCCGCAGTAGCCTGGAAGTTATTTGCGCCGGGCGCCAATTGCAGGGCTTCCTGAATGTACTTCTGCCCTTCATCTTCGCGGCCTGCTGCCGAGAGGGCCTCGCCATATCCAGCCAGCGCCCACACCATCAGGTACGACCGATCATTCAGTTTACGGAAGTTGTCAACCGCTTCCTTCTGAGCTTTCAACGCCGCGTCATAGCGACCCTGCACGGCAAAGAGAGTGCCCATATCGCTGGATACGGCAGCTAGCAAGCTCTGATCGCCCGCCGCACGAGAGGCATCCAGCGCTTTCATGTATTGAGAGACGGCAGTATCAAACTGGCCCAAGCTGAAATTCGTCAGGCCGAGATTGTGCAACGAGAGCGCCTGATTTTCCGTCGCCTTCAGGCGATCGCTGATTTCATAAGCCTGCTGGAAGTAGGTCAGCGCGTCCTGGTACTCGCCCTTACTGAAGTGGGCGATGCCAATATTCATCAGCAGCGTGGCCTGCGAGCTCTCATCGTGGCTGTCGCGGGCGATCTGTAGAGCTTCGTTGGTGTATTGCAAAGCCTCGTCGTACTTGGACTGATTCAGGTATAGCAGGCCCAGCGACGTTAGACCCTGGATCAGGCCATGCTTGTCGCCAATCTTGCGATCAACCTCGACCGCCTCCTGGTAGCTGGCGAGAGCGCCCTTGTTATCTCCCATGATGTCGTGGATTTCGCCAACCTGCATCAGGCTCATCGCGATGCCGCGTTGGTCATCAATCTTGCGCCGGATATCGAGCGCCTGATTGAAATTGCGCAAGGCATCATCCAACTTGTTCAGTCGCTGATACGCGACGCCGAGCGCCTGCAGCACGGCACCTTTCTGTTGCTGGTTGTCGAACTGAATCGCCAGACTAAGGGCCTTGTTCAGCGGATCCAGCCCACCTTGCGCATCTCCGCTAAGAATATCGACGCGGCCGCTCGCCAACAGCGCAGCTGTGTAGTTCGGATCGGAGGCCAGCAACTTGCTCAGATACTTTTTCGCCTGCTCATAGTTCCCGGTTTCCTCATACAGGGTGGCTAAAGCGAACTGCGCATCGCTGTCATCGGGATTGACCTTGACCAACTGCTCATAAGCGGCGATGGCCTTCGCCGTGTCGTGGGTCAAGCTGGCGTGATTGGCCTGAATGAGGAAGCGATCGCGGGCTGAAAGATTGTCGCTTAACTCGATCGCGCGTCGCGAAGCCTGCTCGGCCTTGTCGTCGTAACCCATCGCCGCATAGGTCTGAGCCAGCTTCGAGAATGCCATGGCGAAGCTGGAGTCCTGGGTGGTGGCGTCTTCAAACTGGGTAGCTGCCTGGTTGTATTGGCCGTCCCGGAACAACCGTAAACCTTCGTCGTAGGCTTTCAGCGCGGGAATCGACTTGGTGGTGACGTGCTGCGAGTGTGCCTGCAGTTCCTTCAGGATCTCCGGATTTGACGCCAGTTTGCCGCGAAGGTCGCCCGCGAGTTTTTCCAGCGAGGCCAGCAAATCATTCTCACTGGGAACATCCGCAGTGAGCGAAACTTCCTGATCGTTCTTCAGGTCATGCACGGTTACGTCGATGCGCGTCTGTGGGCCGAATCTTTCGTACTTGCCGGAAACGATGGTATCGGCGTGGGTAAATTCGCCGATTCGCTTCACGGTCGAGAGATCCAGTTGCGATAACGAAGAAACGCCCAGATCGTGCAGCACCTGTTGCAGACGGTCAGCCGAAACCGTCCGCAGGTGAGCGGAATTACCGATGTCGGAGTTCAACGTCTCGGCGATACTGGCGCCCATCCAGTTGAGGCTTGCATCCCCGGTGGCGTTGTAAAACGGAATAATCGCCAGCGACGTAACCGGACCCTGCACCAGCGAAGCATCGCCCGTCGCGCCGTGGTTGCGGTAGCGCACGCCGACAATCGTTCCCAGCACCACGACAAAAGCCAGTCCGCCGATCGCCATCCACTTGACCGGTAGCGCCTTCTTCGCGGCGGCCGCCGCAACCGCGCCGGGGCGGCTCAATGTCGGATAAGGAAGGCTGCCGCGCGCCTTCTTACCCTGCCAGATCTCCAACTCGTCAATCAGCTCCTGCACCGAGCCAAACCGGTCCACCGGATTGCGCTCCAGACACTTGCTGACAACGGTACTCAGGCTTTCAGGAATCGAGGCATCGACCTCCGCAACCGGAATTGCCCGTTCCTGGGTGCGCTTTACCAGGCTGGCAATGGCGCTCTCCGCGTGGAAGGGCATTTTGCCGGTAAGCAGTTCGTAGAAGATGAGGCCGACGGCAAACTGGTCTGAGCGAGCGTCGAGTTCTTTACCCATCGCCTGCTCCGGCGACATATATTCCATCGTCCCGACCATCATGCCGGTCTGGGTCATACCATCGCCTTCGAGCGTGCGGGCCAGACCGAAATCCATGATGACCACCCGGCCAGTCTGATCGCGCATGATGTTACTGGGCTTCAGATCGCGATGGATGACGCCTTCGGCGTGCGCCGCCTCCAAGCCCGCGCAGGCCTGCACCATGATGTCCACGCTCTCGGCCGGCGCCAGTTTCCCCTCACGCAGCATGATCGTGCGTAAGTCCTCACCTTCGACGAACTCCATGGTGATGAACTTCACGCCGTCGGCTTCGTTCAGGTCATAGATGCGGATGATGTTCTTGTGTGTGACCTGCCGCGCCAGCACCAGTTCCTGCTTGAAGCGCGCCAGGATCGCGGGATTGCCGGCAAGGTCAGGCCGGATGACCTTGAGCGCAACCATGCGTTCCACTTCCATGTCGCGCGCTTTGTAGACCGCGCCCATGCCGCCCATGCAGAGCAGTTTAAGGATCTCGTAGCGGCCGCCGAGGACGTCGCCCTCGCGGAAGATGGTTGCGCCGATGTGCCCGAAGATAGGATTGGAGAGTGAACCGGAGACCCCGGCTGGACTAGGCGTGCTTCCCGGCATCGTCACGGCGTCGGACGGATTGCTTTCCGGGACTTTGGCGGAGCTGGAGGTTCCGACACCTGGAAGCGTGGCTGCATCTGAACCCAAGGCAGGCTTCGGCATTGCTGCCGAGCTCTCACCCGTAGAGACAGCAAGACCCTCGCGCGCGCGACGCGCTGCTCCCTCTTGATCCCCAGCCACGAAGCCTACCTTCCTGGTAAAACACGCCCCTACCCAGGGGCATTGCCTATTGAGTATACCGTGACTTCCAAATTCTCCTGAGACTTTCCTGACCTTAGAAGGGCCGTAACCCCACCCAAAAACAGCGACCGGCACCCGTATGGATGCCGGTCACCATTGATGCTCTGGTTATCGAGAGTACATGGTTATACGCGGGTTTGGATCCTCGCTGCCATCGGACTGCTGTCCAACGTTCAGGCTTACCAGCCCGCCCTTGGAGCCCGTGATTCCGGAGGTACCCGAACCAATCACATACACGATTGAGACCTGGTTCTGCGTTCCGTTTACGGTAAGGGTGGTCTCGAATCGCCCATAGGCGGCACCGATATTGGAGCAGGCCGGCGGAGTACCGCCGCAGTCGTAGTTCCCCAGGAACGGCGCCTGATTGATTATGCCAATGTCTCCACTGGCGTTGAACGTCTGAGCCCAGATCCCGCCCGGAGGAGGTGTGGCGGCGACGTCGAGTTCGTTGACCACGCTCGGCAGAACGGGCGTGATGGTAGAACCCAAGTACGATCCCAGCAGGTTAACGATGCTGAATCCGCCGCTCGGGACAGTCTGTGCCTGCAACGATCCCGTCGTTACTCCGGCATTGGTATCCATCGAGAACGCCTGATTCGTGTTGATCAGGTACCACACCGGCTGGGTGGGCGCGCCGCTGAGATTGACTGTGACACGTCCGCACGCCGAGGAGATGGTTCCGCAAGTGGGGTCGACATTGTACGTACCGCTTGCGTATTGCACGGTGCTGACCGTGCCGCCATCGCTCTCGTCGGTGTAGTAGGCGTTCAGGCCATCGGTTCGGGCAATGTTGCCCGCGCCGTCAAACGTCACCGAGCCCACAGCCGCTGAAGGCACCAGGCCTCCGCTGCCGGTAGCCGTACCGTTCAGAGCCAGCACGCTCTGTCCACTCAGCGACCCATTGGAGAACGCTCCCGAAGCGCCGGTCAGCTGTTGCTGTTGTAGATCGACCAGGGCTTGCGGCCCTCCCGAATCAGTGTCAATCGCAACCAACTCAGTTGGCGAAACCACGTAGTAAATGTAGTTCGATGTACCTGACGACGTGGTCACCGTATACGATCCGCGGCCCGAGGTCGTATCGAGTTGCGTCAACGTTCCGCCCGTGATGGGGATGGTTGCCGTAACCGTGCCGTTGTCATTCAGGTCTTCTTCTCCGCCGGTTACGGACTGTGCGCCGTTCGCCGCAGCAGCCAAAGCAAACATTCCGACTCCGGCAGAACGGCTGCCGCCGCTGTCGTTGCCGAACCACCCAAAGGAGTAGCTCGTGGGGGTGCCCGGCACGTTAGTGAGCGTCTGCTTCTTCAGCAAGCCCGAACCGTAGGCAGTGTTCGAAAGACTGGTGTTGTTCAGAATCGCTTTAGTATCGCCCGAGGTCGAGACGATGATGGCAAAATTCAGCGCCTCCATGTTGTCTGCTCGCGTGAGCGTAAGCGTCCCGAAATTGGTTCCCGTAGGCAAGCTGTACGTACCGGTCAGCGCGACCCCGCTGGCTGTGGCGGAGCCTGGGCCCACCTGGTCCAAAAAGCCGCTGGTCACGTTGCCATTGCCATCGGTGATAAAGCTGGCGACGTCGTAGAACGGCTGGCCACCGTCGAATCCGTTGAAGTAGAGCACGTACGGTCCCTGTAACCGGCCGACTACCGTGATGCTGTACGTGGCTGTGGCAACTTCCGATGCGGCGTCGTTCACCTGAACGGTAAAGCTATATACACCTGCCGCTGTAGGTGCGCCCGAGAAGGTGCCCACCGTCGCAGCGCCCGTTCCCTGAGTCGTGGTCAGGGTTATGCCTGGCGGCAGAGTACTCCCATCGGGCGGTACGGGCGTGTAGGTATACGGCGGAAGACCATTGCTGGCCGTAATCGTTGCAGAATAGTTGCCCCCGACAAGGCCGCCGGGTAACGACGAAGACGTGAGGCTCAACACCGGGCTGATCGTGATTGTCGCACTCACCGTGTTGAAGGCCTGCACCGGCGTCTGCGAGTCCGTAACCTTCGCTGTGAAATTGAACTGGCCCAACGTCGTCGGCGTGCCGCTGATGATTCCATCAGTCGACAAACTCAGGCCGGGAGGCAGTTGTCCGGCGTTGATCGTCCAGGTATAGGGAGGCAGGCCACCTGAGACGACCAGCAGCTGCTTGTAGGCGATTCCAACCACCCCATTGGATAACGTAAATTCCGCGATATTCAGGGCTCCGGGGGGGTTCTGCGGAATGCTTCCGGCACAGCCCGTCATAATGGCGCAAGCCAGAAAGCCCGCAATCAGGGACAGGAAAGGTTTAAGCCCTTTCATGAATCTCCTCGTCGAATTGGAAGAAGCTGGTTTTGGACGGCACTTCGGGGGATCGGCCGCCAGACCTGGCACGGCCTGTGATGCAATCGACATCTCAGAGGACCAGAACCTTGGGCGACCGCAAAGTGCGTATAGGGTAGCAGAGTAACCGAATCATAACCAAATGCAAGCTTTTTTTGGTATTGTCCCAAAACCGCATTTGCTGACGGCCGAATCTGGGCGGTACGGGTCTGGCGATGCACGATTTCGGTTGCTCTTAACAACTCGGGTTTCTTGACTCGACCGGTGATAAAGAATACACGCAGATACGGCCGTTCTCATGGTAGGTAACCGAGAACTGCGCACCATTGGAACGCACCTTGAATTCCGAAGGTTTGTCCGATCTGATTTATCAATAATTTAGGAGAAATCAGCGTGGCTAAAATTACGATCTTCCGCCCTGATGGGCAACAAAGCTTCGAAAAGGTTGAGGTAACCTCGGTTGGAAACGGTGTCGTAATGTTTTCCGTTCCCAGAGGGACCAATGAATTTGAAGCACAATCCATCACAACCAATCTGCCGTTCATCATCGAAGGAGAATAAGAACGGTTGGCCCTGTCGCATCAGCGCTCCATCATTAGCTGAGGAGCTCGGACTCTTCGTAATCTAGCCGCCACCCTGTAGATGCAGTGCTTCCCTATCGTTGGTCCACAAGCCTGAAGTTCGTGTGTCGGCGGCGAAGCGAAACCGCCTCGATGACCGGGGGCTTGATTGCCAAAAACGCCGGCCCTCCTCGTCCGGAACGCTTCTTCCCGCCTCCCTAGTCACTCGCCTAGGCCATTCAGCTCTGCTATGCTCATCGGTTCCGCCGGAGGCATTGTGAGGCTCATAGCACTTCTGCTCGCCGTTGGTCTTCTTCCCGCTCTTTGTTTGGCGCAACAAACCGCCACCGAGACGCCACCTCAGACCCAGATGTACGTCGAACCGACTATGGCCTACACACCGAGCCTCGACCTGCCGTCCATGGATCGCTCGGCGGACCCCTGCGTCGACTTCTATCAATATTCCTGCGGCGGCTGGCGGAAGAATAACCCCATCCCGCCCGACCAGACCTCCTGGAGCGTCTACGGCAAGCTGTACGAGGACAACCTGAAATATCTACGCGCCATTTTGGAGCAAGCTTCGGTCGCGAAAGACCGCGACGCCGTCACGCAGAAAATCGGAGACTATTACGAAGCCTGCATGGACGAAGCGGCGATCGAGAAGCTCGGCGCCAAGCCCATGCAGTCGAAGCTGGAGAAGATTGCTGCTCTTAACAGCGTCCATGATCTGGCGCCACTGGCCGGTAGTCTTCATATCGACGGCGAAGCGCTTTTGTTCGGCAGCGGCTCGCAACAGGACCCCGATAACTCTGACGTAATGATCGTGTCTTTGGTTCAGGGTGGACTGGGACTTCCTGACCGCGACTACTACACCAAGGACGATCCCAAGTCGAAAGAGATTCGGGAGCGCTACCTCCAGTATGTACAAAAGATGTTTGAACTGCTGGGTGACTCCCCGGAAATGGCCAAGACCGAAGCGGCCACGGTAATGCGCATTGAGACCGACTTGGCTAAGGCGTCGCTGACCCGCGTGGATCAGCGCGATCCCTACAAAGTGACGCACAAGATGAAGGCCGCCGACCTGGGAAAGCTGTCTCCGGACTTTAACTGGAGCGAATATTTTTCCGCCAGCCAGGTTCCACCCTTCCAGGTCCTCAATGTCGAAGCGCCAGATTTCTTCAAGGAGCTGAATGCGCAACTGAAGTCTGTGCCTCTCAACGACTGGAAAAGCTATCTGCGCTTCCACGTTGCTAACTCCGAGGCGCCGTTTCTTTCCTCGACCTTCGTAAACGAGAACTTCGCGTTCTATCGCAAGTATCTTCACGGCGCGAAGGAGCTGCAGCCGCGCTGGAAACGCTGCGTCCAGTACGTTGACGACCAATTGGGCGAAGCGCTGGGACAGGCTTACGTTCGCAAGACCTTTCCGCCGGAACTGAAAGCGGCGACGCTGGAGATGACTCGGCAGATCGAAGACGCGATGGCTGGACGTATTCAGCAGCTCGACTGGATGAGCCCGGGGACCAAGCAGCAGGCGCTCAACAAGCTGCACTCGATCCGTAACAAAGTCGGCTATCCCGACAAGTGGCGCGATTACAGCTCGGTGACGATTGTGCGCGACGACTTCTACGGCAATGCCGAGCGCGCCGAGCAGTTTGAAAATCATCGCGAGTTCAGCAAAATCTCCAAGCCCACTGATCGCAGCGAGTGGGACATGACGCCGCCGACGGTCAATGCGTACTACAACCCGTCGATGAACGACATTAACTTCCCGGCGGGTGTTCTGCAGCCACCGTTGTATGACGCCAAGATGGACGATGCTCCCAACTACGGGAACACGGGCTCGACCATCGGTCACGAACTGACCCACGGCTTCGACGATGAAGGCCGCCAGTACGATGCCAAGGGCAATCTGAAAGACTGGTGGACGACGCAAGATGCGACACAGTTCGTGAAGCATGCCGATTGCGTTGTCGATCAGTATGCGCAATACGTGGTCGTCGACGACATCCACATCAACTCGAAGCTGACCGAAGGAGAGGATGTTGCCGACCTGGGCGGATCGATTCTGGCGTACATCGCGTGGAAGGATGACGAGAAAGGAAAACAACTGTCCGATCGCGATGGGCTCACGCCGGATCAACGCTTCTTCGTCGGCTTTGCGCAGTGGGCCTGCGAAAACGATCGTCCCGAGGACGAGCGCGCCCGGTCCATCACCGATCCGCATTCGCCGCCGAAGTACCGCGTCAACGGCGTCGTGGTGAACATGCCGGAATTCGGCCAGGCCTTCAGCTGCAAGCCGGGCTCGCCGATGGTGAAGGCGGCGGACAAGGTGTGCAAAGTGTGGTGAAGAAGTAGCAGACAAAGCAACGCAAGGTCGTTTGCTTTGTTAAACACAGCCGAGGTTCCGCATCGGAGTGAGCCCGAAGGGCGAAACTCTGCTTTAGCCGTGGGCGTAAGCCCGAAGACAAAAAAGCCACGCAGGGACGACACTCGAAATCTCAATGAGGTATGTAGGGCTTATGCAGCGGACGAGCAGCTCTTCAATCATATCGTCGAGGGCTTCCACATCACGAAGCTTCCCACCGGCGAATGCTCGAACGACTAGCACTCACTCACGCGAAAACAACTTCATCAGTCCTTTGGCGCCCAGGTCGGGAACGAGGAACTTGTCTCCGCTGAGCATTTCCGCGGCACCGTAGCCGCTGCGAACCGCGCCTTCCATCGTTGCCGGCCAGCCAGTTGCGGTCCAGTCTCCGGCGAGGAACAATCTCGGCCACGGCGATTTGTGCGGAGCGCGAAAGACATCACTGCCGGGGGACGGGGCAAAGGTCGCGTGAATCTCCTTCACAACAGTGGCTTTGGTCAACTTAGCTTCACGGACTGTCGGGAAAAATTCGGCGAGCTCTCGCATGGCGAGGTCGATGATTTCCTGCCGCGGCTTGTCGACCAGCGTCTTTGACGAGCTGACCACCAGCTCAATATAGCTGCCGTTCTGCGGCGACTCGCGACGGGTCGCCAGAATCTTCGACTTGTGGAACATCCACTGGATGGTGCGCTCCAGCAACACCGCGTGCTCCAGCGGCGTGATTTCGCGGTCGAAGAAGAGATGGATACCGGTGATCGGCGAGCTTTCGAGGTGACGTGCGTCGTTGCGCAGCGACTCCAGTTCTGGCGCATCGGGTAGCAACTTGTCGAGCGTATTAAACGGCGCCGCCAGGATTGCATAGTCAGCGCGAACTTCCTCTCCGCCCACTTTCAACCGAATGCCTTGGTCATCATGCTGGAGCGAATCGACAGAAGAGCGGAAGTGAACCTTGCCGCCGCGAGCTTCGATGTACTGCGCCGCGGTTCCATAGAGCTGCGACAGCGGCACCGCCGGCACGCCCATGCGTCCGGCCTCGGCCGATTTCAGGAACGAATCACGAAAGACCAGCGCTGCGTAACGAACCGAGATGCGATCCAGTTCCTCGTTCAGCGCACTGACCAGCACTGGCGCCCAGAAGCGATCGATCGCATGCTTCGTCTGCCGGTGCTGCTCGAGCCAGGTCTGGAAATTCAGGCTGTCATCCGCCGGGAGTGACGGGATCATCGCTATCATGGCGCGACCGATAGCTATCTTGTCTTTGAGGTCGAGAACCGACGATTCCAGAAATGAAGCGGTAGCGTGGAAGGGCGCGGGCAGCGCTCCCGGCTTCAGCGTGGATGACCTGCCACCGGGCAGAATGAAGGTTATCTCGTCGTACCAGCGGATCTGCTGCTCGACGCCTAGCCGCCGGTAGAAATCGATGAGGTTCGTGCAGCAGCCTAGCAGGACATGCTGACAGTTGTCGACCACCTCGCCAGTGCCGGGGAGCTCGTACGACGACGCTCGGCCTCCGAGATACGGACGGCGCTCGAACAGCTCGACTTGGTAGCCGGCGTCGGCTAGTGCGCTGCCGGCCGAAATTCCCGCCAGCCCTCCGCCAATGATCGCAACCGTCCCACGCTGTGGGATATTAGGGGCGCTCATATACGCCGCCACAGCCCCTTGGCCATCACGGCGACCTTTTCGCCTGTACTGAGCCGCACGCGTTCGGAGAAGACATCGTAGTTGCGGGCAATGATCTTGTTCAGCAGCCGGCTGTAGATTTCTACCAGCGTCCAGAGGGCGGCTTGGCTGTCCTCGTCTATGAGCGGCAACAGTTCCTCCGCGGCCGCGTAAAATTCTTTCGCGCGTTGCGCCTCAAATTCCAGTAGAGGGCGCAGCGTAATCGACGCTGACCCATTCGTCAGCGCGTGCGCGTCGATGTTGAAGCGCTTGAAATCCTCTCGCGGAAGATACACGCGGCCCAAGCCGGCATCTTCTTTCACGTCACGCAGAATATTAGTTAGCTGAAACGCGACACCGACTTTTTCCGCCAGCTTCTCTGCCTTCGGATCGCGATAGCCGAAGATGCGAATGCAGACCAGTCCGACGACCGAGGCCACGTGATAGCAGTAGTCGTAAAGCTGGTCGAAGGTTTCGTACTGCAATTGCGGCTGGCCCTTCGCGCTGTCGTTCAAGCCTGCCGGAACATCCATGGCGGTGCCGTGCACCAGCTTCGCCAGCAGGTCGAGGGGGATGTTGAAGCGCTTCTGCGAGTCGGCCAGTGCGAACAGCACCGGATCGTCGGTGCGCTCGCCCTCCACAACGCGGCGCAGCGCGTTCATCCATTCGTCCAGCTTCTCGCGCCGCTGCTCGAACGGTATTGCCGGATCGTCGGAGATGTCGTCGGCGCGGCGCATGAAGGCATACACCGCCGACAGCGCATTGCGCTTACGCGCAGGAAGCACCATGAAGCCGTAGTAGAAGTTCTTGGCAGCCGAACGGGCGATGTGCCGGCAAACACTGTAAGCCGCCCGCAGTTGCAGCGGGTGCTCGCTCACAATAATTTTCCCACCGCGGCGCGTGCCACCAACCACAATTTGCGCGGCTTGGAGATCGCCGGGCGCCGCTTCAGCACGTCGTAGCCTTGCTGCTCGATGGCGATCAGAATTTCGAGGCCACCGCGGCTGAACAGATCGAGATCGGTGGCCAGGTGCTTGTCGACCTTGTCGATGAGCGGCAGGCCCATGCAGAACCAGTCGCGCGCACGCGCCACTTCAAACTGCATCATCTCGAGGAATTGCGGCGTGGCGCGGCGTTCGGCGATGTCCTGTTCGGTGACGCCGAACTTCTTCAGGCTCTCGAGCGG
>DATHQX010000228.1:0-2633 GCA_035482295.1 Verrucomicrobiia bacterium | reverse complement strand
GCCCCGACGACTACACCGAGACCGCCGTCATCGTCGCCAATACCGGCGGCGCAGCCTGGACGCCCGACGAAGGCAACACCTGGAACGCGCTGCCCGGCGTCGTTGGCTACTGGGGCGTGGCCTTCGCCGATCCGCAAAACGGCTGGGCCGTGGGGACAAACGGAGAGATCCTGAAGATCAGCTTTCCGTAGAGCTCTGAGCCTATAGCGGTGTGCCGTGAGCTCCGCGCCCAGCTCTTAGTGGGCGCTGGTCTCTTCCGGCTGTGCCGGTGTTGACGCTTGCTCTCGCTCGCGCATGGAGTCCTTGAAGCTGCGGATTCCGTCGCCTAAGCCTTTGCCCAGCTCCGGCAACTTCTTCGGGCCGAAGACGAGCAGGGCGATGAACAGCACTACAATCAGATGCATCGGTTGAAATAGTCCTTCGAACATAAACTCTCCTGACTTCCTTGAGTCAGACAGGGGCGCAGAATCGCTGGCTGGTTGGCCTTCGCTTCCGCGTCCCTGTCCGTTCGCACCGCAGTCACCTCCGCGGAAATTACAGCTGGCGTGTGGCCGCATCCGCAGCCGCCGCCATCTGGCTCAATAGCTGCAAGAACGCCGGCGACTGACCGGTGAACAGGCCGTCTGCCATGAAGCTCGTGATCGCCGCCTGCGCGCCTGCAAACTGATCGCTGCTGGGCCGGATCGCCGCGCACAGCGGCAGGTTCTGGTCGATGAACTGTGCCGGCACGGGGAAGATCAGGCTGGGCTGAATTTGCGGATTCAGCGGGTTAAAGAAGTTGGGGAACTTCAGCTTGCTGATGGGATCGGTGAACGGCGCAACCGGCGCCTGCACGCCGTTACCCGCGAAGTCGACCCACTCCAGGAAGTGCGCAACCTCGTCGCCACCGATGCCCAGCGTGATCTTCAGTACTTCGAGGCTGCTGACCTTCTGGCTCAGCGCTGCGTACAGACTCGAGCCGCCCTGCTCGATGTAGCCGAAGTGAAACGCGGCGACGTTGGCGATCGCCTGGATGTGTACGTTGCCGGGAATGCTGGTCGCGTTCTGAAATGGAGGGCCTTCGAAGTCCGCATCGTTGCGGGGAATCGCCTGCACGCCGTTCAGAGTGATTGCCTGCGGAAACGTTGCGCCGAAATCAGGATTGGTAGTACTGCGGTAGCGCACGTACCAGCTGGTGTCGACATTGAGCTGCAGCAGATTGGTGAGCCGGCCAATGTTCGACGCCGGTCCTGCCTTGCTGCCTTGCAAAGTGCGGAACTTGTCGAGGTTCACCGGGTCGGCGCCCTTCGAAACCAGATATGCATTCAGGAATGTCGCATGGCTGACTTCGTCCAGCGTGTTGCTGGCGATGTATTGCGGGCCGTCGCTATCCAGATTCGACAGCGCGATCTGATAGTTGTTCAGCGTCTGATTGGGATCAACTTCAATGGGCGGGTTGTTGCCGATGCCACCAAGCTCGGCGTATTGCTGCCACAGGTCGCTCTCGATAAGCTCGGCGGCGGCCAGGAATTGAAGAATGGCGATGTCTCCCTTGTTGAGGCTTCCGCCGCTGGTGTCCTGCGCAAAGGCGGCAAGCCCGTGAGTGAGCAGGCCGGCGCCGACCGTCGCGGCTCCTGCAGCCATGGCGCTTTTCTTGATGAACGACCGGCGATTCACCGGACGCGTGAGAACGTTGTCCTCGTTCTTCATTACTGCTTCCTCCATTGTCCAGAACGTTGTTTGGCTGGACTGTGAGGCGACAATAGCTTGGCGAGAAGAGCGGTATGTTATCGAGATGTGGAATGGATGTCAGGGGTTTGTGAAATGCGCAGCCATGACAGGAGTATGACTTTGAGCAGTAAATATGCGGGTTTGATGAATTTCTGCGCTTCGATTGCGGTCTGCTGTTGTTAATGGTCACAGAGTCGCGACTCGTCCCCGTCGGCACGATGGATATCGCATCACCGCAGATAGCAAAAATTTGTAGTCGGGAAACTCACGGACGATTGTGAATCGGAAGAGTCACGGACAACATGCAATGAGGAGAGTCGCGAACAGTCTGTAATCGAACACAGAGGCATGAAAGACGCGATGGCAGGCGGTAATTGAACGCGGAGGCGCGAAGACGCGATGGCAGCCGGTAATCGAGCGCCATAGGCGCGAAAGAAGATAGCCCCGCCCTTCAGGGCGGGGTAGGCCGAATCGATTGGTGGAGAGCCGGCTTCAGCCGGCGGCAGTGACGTGTGGAAGTACCGTTGAGCAGTTTCTGACTCTTGCTGCAGCGTCTCCGCTCAAAATCAGACTATGAAGGGTGAGACTCTTGCGGTGGCTGAAAGACCCATATCTCGAAAATCGCGAGACATGGGACACCCGCTTATGACGTAGAAGACTCGTCAGAAGATCTTCTCTTTCTGCAGATCGTCCACCATCACCTGAACCACCCCGTCGATGGCTTTATCGATCTTCTTTGGATTGGGGTTGAAGGTTTCGCTCAGGCCGGTCCAGATGAATTCTCCCTCGGGCGTTGAGGTTCCATAAAGCGTGGTCTCCACGCGCACTGTCTTTTCGTTGATCAGGTAGCCGGGGGTGTAGACCGTCGGGTAGACATGGCCGTAGTAGCCATAGAACGAGTTGTAGTAAGGGTAGGGAACTGT
>DATHQX010000227.1:0-4246 GCA_035482295.1 Verrucomicrobiia bacterium | reverse complement strand
CCATTCAGCGTCCACTGCCGCGGATAACGCAGCGGTCCTTTCATAGTGATGGAGCCGCTGACGGCGGAGTGTCCCGTAAGCTGCTGGCCCAGATAGGCACGCCACACAGGGTCAAGATCGAGATGATCAGTCTCCGCCGTGATGTTCGCGGGATAGTCGCCGTGCATCGCAACGCTGCCGGCGATCGTAAGCTTGCCTTTGGGAAAGTCAGACTGTCCACTGATGTGGAGTTCACCGTCTTTCGTGGTCGCTTCGAGTTCCATCGCGCCAGAAAGTTCGTGGTCGAACGTGAGGTCGCTCACATGGACGTCCGCGTTGATCTGTGGCGCATCGAGGGTACCGGAACCTTGCAGGGTAAAGTCGGCGCTTCCTTCGATGGGTAGCTCATCCAGATGAATCTGACGCACTCGTGCCAGGTCGAAATTTTCTCCTTTGAGGTCAATGCGAAAGCTGCGCGCGCCTGGCGTATAGGCGGCGCTGCCGGAAACCTCGGAGTCGCCGTGTGTGAGATGAATATTGTTGAGCGAGGTCTCGTTGCCAAGGATGAGCAGATCGGCGTCAAACTCCTCGATAGCTTCACCGTAGGCCGCGGCATCAGTTGCGTGAATGTGGCCTTGCGCCTGGGGATGCAGTCGCGTTCCCATGATCTGGAGAGATACATCGGCCGTCCCGGAGACTGGACGGTTGAAACCAGCAAGCGCGGCGGTCGAGGCGACGTCGACGTTGTGCAAGTTCACGCGCGCGGTGAAGGGAGTGTCTTCGGAGAAGTGTCCATTTTGCAAAACGGCATTGACATCGAAGTCGGCGCTGGTGTCGGAGCGGCGCAGCGTGCCTTGGCGCAAAGCGAGTTCATGCGAAGTAAGTTGAACGGTGGCGGCGAGGGAATCCCAGTGCACCTCCTTCTCGGGAGTGAGCGAGGTCGCGGGCATGGCGAATTCGAAGTCTTCGGCGACGAGCGTCCCGGCTAAACTCGGCGCAGAGAACGTGCCACTGGCCACGCCGTTGAACGTAGCGTTGCCATCCACGCGGAAGGGTAGATTGGCGGGCCCGCCCAGCGCCGTCATCAGCGGGTGCCACTCTTCAAGGTTGGAAGTCGAAACGGAAACGTGCAGCGTCGAAGTCTCGGCCAAAGTTCCCGAAGCTTGCACTCGCGACGCCGGTGTGGACAGGCTGAACTGAGCGACTTCGAGCGAGTCGCTGGCGGCACGATACTTACCCTGGAAGTGGGCCGTGACGGGCAGTTCGCCGGAGCGGGGATGCGCCGGCGGGCTCACGTCGAGAGCGAAGGCGACTTCGGCGTTCTTGTACGATTCCTTCCAGACCGCGTCGGCTGTGCCCGTGGCCGAGCCTGCCGGGTGAAAATGGCCGAGCCGGTGCGCGGGAACATCGAGGGCCGCTGCTGCTTCTCCGGCAGAAACATCGCGCAGACGAAGATGCACTACACCAGTTTGCACGCCAGGCTGCTTCGCCCTCTGACCTTTTTTCGCAGGAGGGCGAGTCGCGCTGATCACGGGAAGATTTTCCGTGCCCTTCCTCACCTTGCCGGGCGCCGGCATCGGGATGCTGCGGAGCCAGTTATCGACCTGAGCATCGCCTGTGACACTTCCGCCCAGTAATTTTCCCTGCAACTTCGACAGCTTGATCTGTTGATCGGTGACCTGGTAATCCGCGGTTGCGCTGGCCTGCTTAAGCGTGAACTGATCGTCCTGCCAGCCCAGGTCGCGCAGGGTGAGCGCGCCAGAGGCGGTGAAATCACCCGCATTCAACGACTCCTCAATCGACGGTGTTTCGATGGATTCATTCAGGAACCAATGGCCGTTGCCTTTTAATTCAGCGACGCCGGCGCGCAGGTCATGACGGCGGGCAATCGCGGCCGCGTCGGCGAGATCGATATGGGCATCGTAGACCGCGTCCAGACGAGGATTGCGGAAATCCGTGATGCGTCCGCTGGCCTGGAGCGACGACCGGCCGGAGGTCCACTGCAGCGATTTCACGTCAACGAAGGTCGTGCCCAGGCTGAAGTCAATGGCGGTCATCCAGCCGAAGGGGCGGAAGCCGGCAAACGTGGTGTCAACTTTTCCCACGCTAAGATGGCTGTCGTAACGGCCGCGCAGGAACGAGTAATCCATCCCCAGGTTCGTGTTGTGCACGGTCAGGTCGAGGGGAATCTTCTGGTCGCCCCACTGCAGTTCGCCGTTCTGCACCTCCAAATGATCAATGGACAGCGCGAATAGTTGCTCGATCGGTGCGCGCTCGGAGGGAACCTGCGGCGCCTGGGGAGTCGGGACATTGATAGTACCGTCAGGCGCGATGGCGATGTGGATCACAGGATGTTCAAGAGTCAGCGAGTGGAAGCCGAACTCGGTGCGCAGGAACGAGATTACTTTTACATGCGCGACCAGGCTGTCGACATGAACCAGCGGAATATCGGTCGCGGCCTCCTTGCCATGCACTGTAATGTTGCGCACTTCCACCTGCATGTGAAAAGGCACAACATGGAAGCTGCCCGCTTCAGCGCGGCCGCCGGTAATGCGTTCGACCTCGGCGACCATACGCCGGCGCACATAGTTCTGAAAAGAATCGGTGGTGATGTACCAGAGCCCGGCCAGCAGGGTGATGAAGCCAAGGCTGGAGGCGATCAGCAGATATTTCCACCAGCGTCGACGCCTGGTGGCTGTGGGAGCGGTCACTGCGTCGTTACTCCCTCCCCCGGGGACCCGGCGGGGCCGGGCACAATTACTTTGCTCTCCGACCGCAGCGATTGCAGCCAGGAGACCATCAACTCGTTGACTTTCTGTTCGGTGAGCAGTTCGCGAATTTTCGAGGAAACATCGGACAGGGGAACTTCGCCGGCGCCAGCCTGCTTGAGCTGGGGAACGAATTTATCGCGGTAATAGGCTTCAATGGTCTTGGAATCGATTTGTACCGCGGGACGCAGGCGCGCGTCGACCAGGCGCATGAGATCGATCTGCTGCTGCACATGCGCAACCAGATTTTTTTCTGCGAGCCCAAACCTGGAAAGCACGGCATGCCAGCCGTCATCTGTGGATGCTTGTGGATAATTCTTGCGCGCGTCGGCTACACGGGTGGCGGCCTCTGATTCCGAAGCATGCGGAAAGGAAGCGGATTTCATTTGTTCGCCGAGCAGTTCCTGATCGATCAGACGGTCGAGGACGTTGCGGCGATCGTCATCGGTGAACTGGTTGAGATCGCGGCCGTTGAGCAGGGCCTCGTAACACAGCGCTTCATCCCAGTCGCTTTGCAGAATAATGTGGCCGTTGACCTTGGCTACGATCCGGTCGATGACCTCGCCGGCATGGGCGGCGGGCAGAACGAGCAGGCTCACGAGCAGGGTGAGCGCGACCGCTACGCTGCTTTTCCTTCCGCGTACCGTTTTTCCGTCGACCGTTTTTCCGTGAACTCGATCCATCAGAATGGCTGGCCTATGCTGAAAAATACGTTGAAGTGACGAAGGCGCTGGGTCTCCAGCACTGACGTTGCTTGTAAGCCGAACAGACTTGGAGCCGTATAGGTTTGGAAGTAACTGGTCGGATTCAGATTGTACCCGAAATCGAAACGTAAGGGGCCGATTGGGGTCTTGTAACGTATACCGAGTCCGACTGCATGCGAAGTGTAATCATACCCGGAGTTATTGAATTGGGTATAGCACTGGGAGTTCGTTGTACTACCGGACAAGCACTGTTGGGGATTCTCCTGGTGCCAGCGTAGCAGTCCCTTCAGCATGTCGTGCGGCGCGGTGAAGACGTTGCCCATATCGTGGAAGATGGCAAAGCCGAATCCTTCTCCCAGGTATGGCAGTGTGAGCGGAGGCAGGCGGAGTTCGAAGTTGTTGACAAACAGCGCCGTACCGCCCACAGGAAAACCGGAGTTCGGGTCGCGTGGTCCTGCCTGATTTAACCCGAATCCGCGATGAGAGTTGCCGCCGCCGGCAAAAAATTGTTCGGGCAAGGGAATGGTGGTTATATCGGTGCAAGTGGGCTCGAGGGCGCTGTTCAGCGGGCAGGAGCCGGGCGGCAGGATCTTCGTACCCCGGAAAGGCTGCTGCACGCCGATGCTGGTGGAGCGGGCAAGAACGAACTGGTGTCCCGCTTTGCCCTTACCGCCGAACGCGTAATACGTGGAATGCTGCGCCAGGGCGCGGCCAAAGTCGGCTTCCGACCCGAAGTATGTGGACGAGGCAAAAGCGTCCAGCGTGAAATAGTTTCCTTTGGTGCTTTCCAGCGGA
>DATHQX010000226.1:0-6506 GCA_035482295.1 Verrucomicrobiia bacterium | reverse complement strand
CGGCGCGGCATCGACCAACTCGACCGGGGCGAAGGAGTTCCCGACGACCGGCTGGACGCTTACCTTGCGCAACTGAAGGCCGAGCCTGATTGAGAATCTTGAGAACCGCTACTGCTACTCCGACTCAACCACCCACAGCGGTTCCCCGCCCAGCGAGTGATAGAAGCCCCATCCCGCGAGCGCCACTACGCTGAGCAGGGCGAGAGCGGCGGTACTCATGTACCAGGCTGAAAAGTCCGTGGTGAAGGGAACGTTTCCCAACAAATCAACCGTAAACGCTCCGACCGCCAGCGGAACCAGGCCGAAGCGCAAGACGATCAGCGCCAGGATGCCGTAGATGATGAGGTAGATCGGGAGGTTCACGGCCAGATGCGAATTCTGCAGCGACTGCAGACCGACGTAGATCGCGACGAACAATACCGCCGCCATCCATTCCGTGCGCACCACCTTGAGCCCGACCAGCCGGAACAGGAACTCCACCAGAACTTTCAGGCCCAGCAGGATGAAGAAGAATTGCAGCGTGCCGAAGATCGCGTTAGGACACTGGACCAGCCACTGTCCGAGCGCCTGTCGTCCTCCCATCAGGAAGGCCGAAGAGCCCAGCTGAGGAGATGCACCGGTGCTGGCCAGCAGCATGCTTCCCATCTGGAAGATGACTAGCCAGAGAGTACCGAACGCAACGCCAAACAGAATGTCGCGTCCCACGACTGGATCTCGCAGCTGACCGGAAATGAGGCGGCTCCAGGAAATAATAGCCTGGGGCCAGTTCCGGCGAATCCACGGCTCGACCGCCAGATACAGCATCCAGGTCGCGCCTCCCCATAAAAGCGCGCCGGCAATATCCTCGATCAAATATCCGAAAGTTTGCAGGCCCGCCGCGAAGTGGGAGCGGCAAAGCCACAGCCCCACTTGCAGGACGAACATCACGACTGCCAGTCGCAGCGCTCCCCCGCGGTCGCCGCGGCCATGACGGTAATTGCGGCGCGCCAGCAGCGCGCTCCCAACCAGCATGGAAATCAGAATCATTAGTCCGATGAGCTGGCTCAACCAGTTTTTCTTTTGGTCCGCCGATTTAGCGGCGACCATCCGCCACGGCTTGTTCCAGTCTCCGATCATGGCGAAAAACACGGGCTTGCCGTGCCAGGCTGCCGCTTCCACTCGGAGCGGACGGCTTGATCCGGGCCATACTCCGGTCCACGCGACGCGCGTGTCGGCGATACCCAGCGAGGTCCATTCTGGCTGCGCCGGCTGTAGCTTGGAAACATCTATTTCCGCGGAGGCAAACAGAGCGCTCCAATCTGGCGGAGCATTAGTCAGAGTGGCGGCGGGAGCGGCCACCTCTTTCTGCGGAGGAATCGCCTGTAGATAAATCAGCCTGCCCTTCGCATCGAGCTTGACGTTGACCATACCCGAGAGCGTGGTCGCCGGATCCTCTTCGTTGACAACGCCTGGAACCAGGAAGCTGTCGCGGTACCCGCTGGGGCCCAGCAGGTCTGGACTCTGCCGGTACCAGAGCAGAAGCATGGTCGGCCGCCCGGCGAGCACTTCATCCCAGTTAGGAGGCGTCTTGCTTTCTTTTTCAACGGAGTCGCGGAAATCAGTGTCGTAGTCAAATCCGAAAGCGGTGTCGGCGGGTTTCTCTGGATAGCCGACCTGACTCAGAATCTCACGCGCCTTGTGCGCCAGCACCTCGGGCGTCTGCTCCAGATGCATCTTCTCAATGGCGCTATAGCGAATCGTGTAATAAATTCCGATCGTTAATCCCAGCAGTATCGCAACCAGACACGTGACCGCGACGCCGGGGCGCAGGCCGTTGGTCTCTCCGGAGGCGGCCACCAGTTGCGGCGATGGCGTCTCGCCGGCGGCCAGTGCCGCGGCCAGCGGATCTCCGCCGGGCAGCGCCGCAGCGACTGCCAGCGCGGTCGCCGGGCGCGCCGCGGGCTCAGCCTCGAGGCAGCGCAGAATCACCTTCTCGACGATCGGATCGAGATCCTTGACTACCGACGACGGACGGCTCGGCGTGCGGTCTCCATGCACCGGAGCCAGCTTCGCCGGAGAATCCGCGAACGCCCGCTTGCCCGTGAATACTTCATAGAGCACCAGCCCAAGCGCATAAATATCGCTGCGCGTGCTGACTTCTCTTCCCGCCAATTGTTCAGGCGCCATATACGCGGGAGTGCCGCTGCGCACCTCCTGCCCGCGAATGTCATCGGCCACTCCAGCCAGCCCGAAATCCGTGATCACGACATGCCCGCGCCCGTCGAGCATGATGTTGGCCGGCTTCAGGTCGCGATGCAGAACGCCCTTGGTATGAGCCGCGGCCAACCCCGCACACAGGTGTCGCGCAATGTCGAGCGCTTTGTCCGGAGGCAATCTGCCTATGCGGCGCAGCAGAGAAGCCAGGTCTTCACCGTCGACATATTCCATGGTGAAAAATGTCTGGCCATCGACTTCGCCTACGTCGTACACGCGGCAAACATTGGGATGCGAAACGCGGCGAGCCATTCGCACCTCATTGCGAAAGCGTTCAAGCAACCCCTCGTCGCGGCCGGCCTCATCCGGCAGAAACTTCATTGCCACGGCCTGGCCGAGCGTCAGATCGTCGGCGCGATAGACCTCGCCCATACCCCCTTTGCCCAGCAGGGCGATGATGCGATACCGTCCCGCCACCAGCCGCCCCGGCAGAAATCGCCCTTCGTTCAGCAGATATTCCGCGGAACTGGAAAGCCGGGAAGACGATGTCGATGACGACTTCGACTTTGAAGACGACTTCGACAGCGGCCGCGGCGGCAACGGCGAAGTCGCGGTGGCAAAGTCGAGCGTTGCCATGTCGTCGGTATTCGCGGCTGGGGCGCCGCACCCGGAGCAGAAACGCATGCCGTCCGATAATTCAGTCCCACAGCTTGAGCACTTGGCCATGAAAAATTCCCGCTACAGTCTACTCCAGACCGGGACATCCGACTTCAGACTTCAATCCGGCGGCGAAACGGAGTGAGGTCCGGGGTCAGAAGTCCGAGGTCTGACGCCTGTTTTGTTACCATCCAAGGGCAATGACTTCTCGCCTCGGTCACTGGCTGCGCGATCCTTTATTTCTGTTGGGCCTGACCGCAGGACTGCTCGCTTTCGTCGTGCAGTCCGGCGAGCTCGGCACCGCCGACACTATGCACCGGCTGCAGACCACGCACTGGCTCTGGACTTCACAGCCGCAGGTATTTCCCAACGAATATCCCGAGTTCGGCCTCCCCGGCCGCGGCGGCCAGATTTTCAGCTGGTACGGCATCGGCCAATCGCTGCTCATGCTGCCCGCCGACCTCGTCAGCACCTGGGTCTCGCACTGGCGGGTTTTTTCTGACTATGAAGATGACCCCGCCGTGCGCAGCATCCTTGTCAGCTACAGCACCAGTATTCTCGTCAATGTGCTGTCGGCGCTGATCGCCTTTCGCCTGCTGCGCCAGCTTCGTTTCAGTGTGAACGAAACGGTTGCAGGAGTCCTGGCGCTGCTGTTCTGTACGACTCACTTGCACTATACCCAGAACATGCAGGAGAACAATTACATCCTGCTGCTGACGTTGACGGGATTTTCTTACCAGTACGAATGGTTGCGCAGCGGCAGTGTACGGGCGCTCTTCATCGGCTCGATGGCGCTGGGACTCAACCTCCTGACTCGCCTGACCACCGGCCTCGACCTGATGGCTGGCGGTGTATTCCTGCTGATCTTGCTCTGGTTTGAACCTGCGCAAGACCGCGCTTTGTGGCGCCGCTTTCTCGACTACTGCAAAGTTGCTGCACCCGTCTACGCCTTTTTTCTGGTCATAGAGCGCGTCTACAATTTTTACCGCTTCGGCACCTGGACCGGCACGTATCTCCCGATCTTCGCGCGAGTGTCGCGCCAGCAGGATCCGACCCTGCCTGCAAACTTTCCCTGGAGCACGCCTTTTCATGAAGGTGTTCTCGGCGCGCTCTTCAAACCGGAGAAGTCGATCTTGCTGTTCGATCCTCTCCTCATACTCGCGCTCGTGCTGCTGGTTTTGTTGTGGAAGCAGCTTACTCCCGAAGTCCGCGCCTATGCGCTGACGTCGCTTCTGCTGGTCGCCGGCTACATCAGCTTCTACGCGCGCTACGCCTATTGGGCGGGAGATTTTTCCTGGGGCGACCGCTATGTTTCGAGCGTCGTAGAAATGGTGGCTCTGCTTGCCGTACCTCTCCTGCTGCGCCATCGCACGAATCTGAGTCCGTGGATCTGGCGCGGCAGCCTCGCCCTGATCGCCGCCAGCCTCGTCATTCAAGTCGCATCGCTGGCCTTCTGGCTGCCTCTCGAAATCTACCAGATGGAGACTTTCGGCCATCCCACGTTTGTGATCGCACTGCGTTTCAAGAACATTGCTGCCTTCGCTCTGGGCAAGATGGATGCGTGGGGTCTGAACACCGACGAAATGACTTACGACCAGTGGGACTATGTTCATATCACCGCCTGGAATTTTCTCCCATTGCTGCTGCGGAGAGTGGGAGCGGCGCCGCGCTGGGTGGTCGACACGATATTCGCGATATGGATCGCCGGGATTGCCGCACTCGGCGCAGTGCTGATGCGGTTGCGGAGTTTACTGAAGGCTTCTCAAACGAGTTGAGTGCGGCAAGGGGTGGCACAAGGCAGGGTTGAGTTTTGGCGATTGCTTTGCCTACGCGCTGGCGAAAGAGATGGATGAGCCTTTGCTATTCAAGGGGACAGCCTTCGCCCGCACCGACGTAGAAGTTGCTGGAATCTGAACGTTCGCTACTCCACCGTCACGGACTTGGCCAAGTTCCTTGGCTGATCCACGTCGCAGCCGCGCCGCACGGCTATGTGATAGGCCAGCAACTGCAGCGGGACAATTTCCAGAATCGGCGACAACTCTTCCGGCGCAGACGGAACATACAGCACATGATCCGCCGCTTCCTTGATTTCTTCATCACCCTCGGTCGCGAGCGCGATCACCACTCCGGAACGCGCCTTCACTTCCTTCAGGTTCGACATGGTCTTCTCGTAGCGCAGCACCGAGCCAGGATTATTCACATCGCGCGTGGCGATCACCACCACCGGCAGATTCTCGTCTATCAGCGCGTTGGGGCCGTGCTTCATCTCGCCTGCGGGATATCCCTCGGCATGAATGTAGGAAATTTCTTTCAGCTTGAGCGCGCCTTCGAGTGCGATCGGATAGTGAATGCCGCGGCCCAAGAACAGAAAATCGTGCACCTTCTGGTAGCGTTTGGCCAATTCGTCGCAAGCCCCGTCGTGCGCGAGAACGGTTTCCAGTTTTCCGGGAATGCGCGTCAGTTCCAGCATCGCCGCCTGCGCCTGCTCGGCGGTCATAGCGCCGCGCACTTGCGCCAGGTACATCGCGAAGATGTACAGCGCGGTGAGCTGTCCGGTAAACGCCTTCGTCGAAGCCACGCCAATCTCGGGCCCGGCATGCGTGTAAACTGTGCCCGCGGCTTCGCGCGTGATCATGGACCCCACGACGTTGCAGATCGCCAGCGTCTTCGATCCCCTGGACTTGGCTTCGCGCTGCGCAGCGATAGTGTCTGCCGTCTCGCCCGACTGCGAAATCACCAGCGTGATCGTGTCCTTATCCACGATCGGGTTCCGGTATCTCCACTCGCTGGCGTAGTCCACTTCCACCGGCACGCGGGCCAGGGTTTCGATCATAAACTTGCCCGCTTGCCCAGCATGCCAGCTGGTTCCGCAGGCGATGATATTGATCTTGGCTGCACTGCGGAACTCCGCCTCGCCGATCTGCATCTCGTCCAGGAAAATGTGGCCGGTGTCCTGCGAAACCCGGCCGAGGGCAGTGTCGCGAACCGCGCGCGGCTGCTCGTAAATTTCCTTGAGCATGAAATGCTTGAAGCCGCCCTTTTCGGCCAGGATCGGGTCCCAGGTCACATGCTGGATCTGCCGCCGCACGGGTCTTCCATCGAAATCGGAAAGATGCACGCCATCGGGCGTGACCACGGCCATATCTCCGTCAGCCAGAAAGAAAATGTCGCGAGTGTGATTCAAGATGGCAGGCACGTCCGACGCCACGAAGTACTCGTCGTTGCCCAGTCCAATCACGGCCGGAGGCCCATTGCGCGCCGCGACAATCTTGTTGGGGTCATCGCTCGAAATCACCGCCAGCGCGAAAACTCCGTTGAGCTGTTTCACGGTTTGCCGCACTGCATCTTCAAGCGTTGGGCGCCGGCCGTTCGAACTCGCGGAATATTTTTCGACCAGATGAGCAATGATTTCAGTGTCAGTTTCGGTCGTGAACTTGTGACCTTCTTCGGTCAGCTTTTTCTTCAAGCTGAGATAGTTCTCCACGATCCCGTTATGTACGACCACGATCTTGCCTGTGCAGTCGCGGTGGGGATGCGCGTTTTCTTCTGTGGGACGCCCATGTGTGGCCCAGCGCGTGTGCCCAATGCCGTAAGTGCCGTCTAACGGCTTCTGACGGATGACTTCTTCCAGATTGCGCAGCTTGCCTTCGGCGCGC
>DATHQX010000225.1:0-2939 GCA_035482295.1 Verrucomicrobiia bacterium | reverse complement strand
CCGAACGAAGGTTGTCCTCGATCTGCATCTGCAGATGGCTCTCGATCTCGGCCGAGAACTCGTTCTCGCGTCCTCGCTTGGAGAACAGTCCGCCCAACCGCAGGGCCCACGCACGCAACAGTTTCATAGTTATTCCGCTTTCAAAGTAATGGCCGGATCGACGTGTGCCGCCCGCCGTGCCGGTATCCAGCAGGCCAGAATGACAACCGCCAGCAGCGTCGCCGTCACCTCGAGGTACGTCAACGGATCGCCCGGCGAAACTTCATACAGCAGCGTCGTGAGCGCGCGGCTGGAAGCCAGCGCCCCCGCCAGCCCGATCGCCGCGCCGATGCTTGCCAGCTTCAATCCCTGGCGCAGCACCAGCTTCAGGATGTCGTCCGGCGACGCACCTAGTGCGGCCCGCACGCCGATCTCGCGCGTCCGCTCGGTCACGCTGCCCGACAGCACGCCATAGATGCCCGTCGCTGCTAGCAGTAACCCGACCAGCGCGAACGCCTCAAACAGCACCAGCGCGAAGTGCCGCTGTGCCTCCGACTTTGCCACCAGATCGTCCATCGTCGCCATGCGCACAATCACTTCATCTTTGTTGACCGACCAGACCGCGCTGCGAATCGCCGGCGCCAGGGTCGCTGGATCGCCATGCGACCGCACAATCAACGACTGCGTACTGTCGACCCACGCCCACTGCGTCGGAGTTACGTAAAAGGCTTCGCCTTCGTTCAATGCCAGGGACCACTGCTTAACGTCGCCGACCACACCGACCACCGTGTGCCATGGCGCATCAGCGCGGCCCAGATCCGGCCCCATATGCACCCGCTGCCCGATCGCGTCGCTCTTCGGGAACAGCCGCTTCGCCAATGTCTCGCTGATCAGAACCGCGCCCGGGGCTTTCGCGTCGTCGTGCTCGCTGAGCGCGCGGCCGTACACCAGCGGAATGTGCATGGTCTCGAAATAGCTGGGAGAAACTTCGTAGCGGAACGCTCCGATGGCCTTTTCACTGGGATACGACTCAAACTGCAGGCTGTTTCCCTCGTCTTCGCCGCTCAGCGGCAACTGGCTGGTGAAGGCAGCGCTCTCCACGCCGGGTACGTCGCGCACCGCCTGCAACGCCTGCTCGAAGAAGCGCGCGCTGGCGGCATCGCTATCGGCCGCGCGCCCGTACTCCTGCACCTGCAGAGTCAGCAGATGCGACGGATCGAAGCCCGGTGGAATCGCAAACAACTTGCGAATGCTGCGCAGAAGCAATCCCGCACTCACCAGCAGCACTAGGGCAATCGCCACTTCTGCGATCACCAAGACACGACGCGTCCGTTGCTGATGCCGGGTCGAAGTACGCGACACCGATTGCAATCCGCTCTGCGGATCGTTATGCGATGCCTGCAACGCCGGCACCAGGCCGACGATGATCCCGACAAGCGTAGTAATTCCAACGGCAAAGGCCAGCACCATGCCGTCAACGCGAATCGCGTGCAGCCGCGGCAGATCCGGCGGGCTCAGCGCCAGTAGAATTTGGACACCGACATTCGCCAGCACAATTCCCAGTGCGCCGCCCCCGAACGCCAGCATCATGCTCTCAGTCAATAATTGTTGCAGCAGACGCCGGCGGCTTGCTCCCAGCGCCGAGCGCATGGCGAACTCCGCGCGGCGCTGCGCCCCGCGCGCCAGCATCAAGTTCACGACGTTGACGCAAGCGATCACCAGCACCAGTACCACACCGCCAAGGATAGCCAGCAGCACCGGACGCACATCGCGTGTCAGGTCATCCTGCAAGCCGTACACCAGCGCGCCGCGCGATGGCCCGCCGGAATTGTCGTAGCCCTGCGCGTAAGTCTGCCCAAGCTGCTGAAAGATCGTCGTGCTTTCGTTCTGAGCCTGCTCGCGGCTCACCCCGGCCCGCAGTCGCCCGATCATCTGCAGGTGATGGCCCCACTCGCGACCATCGACGGGGAGCGCCGGGTCGTACTGCAACGGCGCCCAGATTTGCGCCGTCGCCGACAGCACGTTCTCGAACGCGCGTGGCATCACACCGATAACCGTGTACGAATTGTCATCAAGTGTGATTTGCCGGCCGACGATTGCCGGCTCTGCAGCAAATGCCCGGCGCCATAGACTATCGCTGAGGATGATGACCTTCGGCCCGTGATACTGATCGTCTGCGACGGTGAAATCGCGACCCAGAGCGGGTGCAACACCCAGCGTGCGGAAATACCGGGAGCTGACCTGCTGTCCCTCCAGCCGCTCCGGCTCGCGATTGCCGATCATCGCCGGCTGCCACGGCTTCATCACTGCCAGCGACTCGAACGAGCGGGTGCGCTCACTAAGCCCTTGAAACGTCCCGAAGGCCGCATCGAGCGGCGAGCCCTCGCGGCGGCTCTCCCACACCATCATGATGCGGCGCGCCTCGGGATACGGCAGCGGCCGAAACAGAATTGGATTTACCGCGCTGAAGATCGCCGTGCTTGCTCCAATGCCGAGCGCCAGCACCGCCGCCGCTGTCACCGCGAAACCTGGATTTTTCTTCCACTGCCGCAGGCTGTAGCGCACATCGTGCAACACGCTCTCCAGCGGAGGCACCGTGCTGCGCTCGCGATAAGCCTGCTTCGTCTGCTCCACTCCGCCGAGTTTCAACACAGCCTCGCGGCGAGCTTCTTCCGCAGTCATACCGGCGCGCAGGTTGTCGTCAATCTGCATCTGAAGGTGGCTTTCGATCTCCGCGGCGAACTCCTGTTCGCGCCGGCCGTTGGACCACAGACCCGCCATCCGCAGCAGTAGTGCGCGTAATCGGTTCATGCCTGCTCCGTACCGGGCGAGAGAAACCGCGCCAGAATCGACGTCGTCTGCTCCCACTCGTGCGCTTCGCGCTCCAGCTGCTTGCGGCCGGCTCGCGTCAGGCGATAAAACTTCGCCTTGCGATTGTTTTCCGACGTGCCCCACTCGGA
>DATHQX010000224.1:0-9932 GCA_035482295.1 Verrucomicrobiia bacterium | reverse complement strand
AAAAGCAGTTGTGCTCTTTACACAGCGATATGAGGGTGGTGTCGACAACTATCTCCAGGTGATTACGGCGCAGACGACACTTCTGGCCAATCAGCGCAATGACATCGACATTCAGAGGCGACGAATGGATGCCAGTGTTCTTCTGGTCAAGGCCATTGGCGGCGGATGGGATACGACGCAATTACCCAAGCTCTGACTGCAGTTCGATTCATCGTTACTGAACGACTCGCAAAGGACCTTGCCAGAATGCGACGCGGTGTTGTTCGGCATCGAGCAGCGTAACCTGGCACTCATAGGTTGCCGCTTTCAGTGTCCCGAGCGGGAGCGTAAACATAAAGGGAGTCACTCCTAACCGAGTGGTCATCAGCGGGGTAACGGCTAGCGATTTCGACGTAAAAACAAGCTGTCCCTCCGAATACAAGCTGACATAGCCCACAAGCGGCTCCTTCTGCGGTGGCGTGGCCGCTGGAGCCGCCTGTCCGGACGGCGCCGCGTAAGCCTGCAGAAACACGTAGAGATCCTTGTCCGCCTTGAACACCCGCGTCACGCTGGGAATAATCTTCTGGCCATCCTGCACGAGCGGATCCGATGCATCATTCTTGGCGGCCTGTTTCCCTCGAACGGTGTTGTACAGAGCGTCCGTGGTGCTCAAGCGCTGGCTACTCAGCACGACGGAGCTGATGGGGATTTGCGTGGTGACCTTATTTAGATTCGGAATGTAAAACGACGTCTGGAAGGTGCCGATACGCCCCGTTTCATCATCACGCGCCAGGAACTTAATCGTGTAATGCCCCGGCAGCAGCGTCACTCCGGCATCATACTCAATAGGCTGATGCGCCAATTGCGCTGCCGTCTGATCGCTCAGCTTAATGTTCACGCTGTCACGGATGTTGCTCACCGTCGTGCCGCCGAAGTCGTCCTTGATCTCACAAACGAAATCGATCACAGTGTGCTCGGATCCCATCTTCTTCGCCAGCGCCAGCTCGCGTCCAGGAATCTTTACCACCAGCGGTACATAGTACTCGGCCCGATTCAGCTGGAAATAGTTAATCTCCATCGATACTGTCAACTCGGTGATGGGATCGCCTAACATCAAGGCATCCTCGAGTTGCCGCTCCTTATCTGCTTCGTTGAAGTGAGCAAACTCCTTGTTCGCGTAGTATCCCTGCCGGTAATCCAGGGACGCACTGGCATCGTTATTGAGCGTCAACTTTATCTTTCGGAAGTGACCGTTCTGCGCAGTATTTGATGTGTAGTAGCCGAGAACGTAATAGTCCGTCACCGCGCGCTGGACTTGAGTGATCCCACGCGTTAGGTCGTTATTATCCAACAGAGCCTTGCCGCCAGTGTCCGCCGCAAGTGAATACAACGTGTCTTGTGATTGCTGGAAGTTGTCGGTCACCGCCTGCGCTGACGCACCCGTGTACATTGCCTCGCCACCAGGCGAGCCCTGCGTCGCATCGCCCAGGGGCGCATTCGCCACGAGACCGCGAGCGTCCACGGGCCAAAAGGTCACGCCCGCGCGGATCGCTGCATCGACCGTTGCATGCAGTTGCGCCTGATTGTCGATCCCGTGCAAGCGTAATCCGCTGGCAAAGTAGATGAGTGATTTCTTCTCGTTCATGCTCGCCAGCATCTGCGCCGCCGTCTGGAGAGCGGAGAGCTGCCGGTCGTTGTTGAACACGTTGAACTCGCTATCGTCCTGCCCGAATGCTGCACCTGTGTCCGCGCTGCTGGAGTCATCGATCGAATCCTGCGAGCCCTGCCCTTCCCCGACGAGCATCGTCTGGAGAATACTCAACAGCCGATTGCGGTCAGCAGAGAAGTCCTGGAGGACGTCGACGGACCCACCCTGGTAACGCATGATCGAAATGAGATCGACTGCAGTCATCTGCTTGCGAAGAAAGGTCTCTGCGGCATTGATCGCACGCAGCTGATCCTCGGGTCGCATTGTCGTCATGTCAAAGTACAGAACGATCAGCCGCCGACCCTGATAGCGACTCTTGCCTGTATCGCGCTGCGTATCTTCCTGCGCGATCGAGGTCCGCGTCAGCCGCTTGTAGATCGTAATGTTCTCGTCCTCATCCTTCAGCGGCGGCAGCGCCTCGGCGTCGGTCGGCAACGTCTCGTGCTCGCAGAACCGAATCTTCTGCGCAACACCATCCTCCGTGATCGTGAAGTCCTTCGCGGTCAAGCCGCCGATGAAGTGCCCCTGCTTGTCCTTGGCGACGACCGTTTCGACAACCAGTTGAGAGGTGACGCTTAGCTTATACGTTCCGTTGTCGCTCTGACTTGAGTTGCTTCCAATCTGCTGCGCGAACAATGCCGGCGTTGCGAGCACCAGGCCCGCACACGCAACCAGCGACGAGGATCGGCGGCGATTCATCAGAACCGAAACCTCCCGCTGAGCTGGACGCTCCTCATGGCGTTTACAGACGCGGGCAACCCAAACGTCGTGCTGTTCGTTATCGTGTTCCAGCCCGTGAATGTTGCATGGTTCAGCACGTTGTTCGCCTCCAGCCGAAGGTCGAGGCTATTGTTCCCGTGAAGCCGCAGGGTCCGGGCGAGCGCCGCATCCATGGTGAAGGTCATCGGGCCACGAATGGAGTTGCGTCCCGCATTGCCCCACTGCCCGCTCACCGGCGTAGTGTAAGCCCCGCTATTCAGGAAGTACCCATTCGCGGTGATATACAAAGGCGCACTCGTGCGGTCAGGACGGATGGTGCCTGTAACACCCGTACCGGGAACCGCTGCAAGATACACCGGGGTCTGAGGAAGACCGGACCCCGCACTTATTTGTGTAAACACGGTCCACTCCTTGAAGGCCCGGCCTCGCCAGCCGCTCAACAGCGTTCCGCCACCCTTTCCCATGCCCGTCGTGTACTGCAACAGGAGATTCAGCAGGTTGCGCTGATCGAAGCTTGAAAGGCTTCGCTCTGCGCGGAGATCCAACCAATTCTGTGCGATGATCGCGGTTCCAGTAGGAGCCGCCGACGCCGCGCTCGATGAGATCGCCGTCGCCGAATTCGCAACAGTGTGGCCCTGGCCTCCTACCTGCGCGTCGTCGTCTATCGATTTTGCGAAGGTATATTCAAGGTTCGCAGTGAAGCCAGCCCGCAGCCTGCGCCGCAACTGCACCTGCACAGCTTCCCGCTCCAGATTCCCACCCGACGTCCTGTAGACGAAGCCCACGGGACATTGTGTGCACGGATTCGCCGCGCCGAGCGCGTAAGTATTCGGCAAGAACTCCTGTGTGCCGTGGGTGCCCTTTGTTCCCAGATATGTAACTGTTGCCACAAGGGCTGCCGGCAGATCACGTTGCGCTGAGAGCTGCCACGTCTGTGCGTAGCCGACTCGCAGGTTGGGATCCACTGCGAAATTTTCAGTGGTCGTGCCCGTACAACTCAGGAATCCAATCGCCAGAGTCAGTGGACACACTGCGCTGCGCTGCACATTCAGGCTGTTGGAAAGCGGCGTCTGCTGCGCCATGCTCTCCGCCGCCGCCAGATAGATCGAAGTGTCGTCATAGATGCCGTAGCCCGCGCGAACTACCAGCGTCGAAGCGGGAATCGGCCGCCACGACAGCGCCACACGCGGCTCGAGGCCATGAAGATCACCGCGAACCAGCGAACTCGGATATTTCTCGCCAGTCTTTGGCCCTACCGGTGAGCTGCCCAGAACCGGGGCCGCGGCCGCGAAGTTCGGCGTGATGTCCAGATTCACGAGCCGCCCCTTCAACTCAGTAATCGGCGAACCGTACTCCCAGCGGAGGCCAGCGTTGATCGTCAGCTCCGGTCGCACACGCCAGTCGTCATTCACGTAGAGGTCATAGGCCGTCTGCCTCAGATACTTGTCGGCATTCCCATACGCCAGCGCACTCGTATCCGGAAAACCCAACAGAAAGTCAGCCAGATCCGACCCGCTCGTCGTTGGAGACGTCCCCGAGGTCGCCGCACCCGTGAACGTGAAATTGCCTCGCGGATTCTGCTGCTGTAATTGGTTGTACTCTTGCCTGCGCAGATCACCGCCGGCCTGGATCGTATGGCGTCCCCGCGTCGTCGAAAACTTCAACGAGCCCTGATCCGCACGATTGCGGTTGAACTCGCTGTTGCCGTCCGTCAGCCCGGCAATTCCACTCGAGAAAGCGAGAGACGGTGGTCCCCACTCGCTTGGGTCCTGATCGTTCCCTGTAATTCCCGCATTGCCGGAGATATTGGTTACATACGCGAAGTGTGGCAGGAGTTCGGTGCGCAGTCTGGTGAAGTGATAGCCCAACGTTACGAAGACCTGCCGCTCAAAACGATGCTGCCAGTTGACATTAGCGTCCAGGCCAAGTGTGTCGGTAGTGTCGATGAAACTAAACAGGCTTTCGTTGTTGGCTCGAATGCTCTGGAAGCCGAAACCACCATAGAGCGAATCCCGATGGCTGATGGTTTTATCCAGGCGCGACTGCAGGGCATCCTGATGCGAATCGCTCAACAAGGACGCCTCATAGTTATACCGAGTGCTTCCCTCGAGATTGGGCAGAGGATATAAGGCAAGCAGCGCCCGCGCTTGTGGACTCACAGGAACTGGTCCGCTAAATGGCATGCCGGTCACAGGGTCGTAAATTGTTACCGGCTGACCTTGCGCGTTCATCAAACCACTCAAATCGCCGTTGCGCTGGGCCTCAGTAGGCATCAAGCCTGTGCCAGTATTCGCGCTTCCATTGCGGGTCCATTGATACGCAATGAAAAAGTTTGGGCCATGGTAAAAGAGCGGTGGAATCCGTATTGGGCCGCCGAAGGTCGCCACCATCGTAATGCGGTTGTAGCTGTCCTTTGGCAGCACAAGCCCGGTCAGCGAATACGGCTTGGCATCAAAGATCGAGTTCTCGGCAAACACACCAAAGCTCCCGTTGTAGAGTGCCTTCGTTCCCGGTCGGTGGTTGCCGATCGCCTGCGACATGGAGTACTGCGATGTGGCGGCATTGCTCTCGCTGCCGTTGATGAGTAGTCCATCCGCCGCCCGCTCCGTATCCTCGCTCGGCGGTGGCGGCTGAGGCGCCTGGGGCACGGGCTCTTCCGGCTTTGCGCTCTTTGCGCTCTGGTTCTCTGGCGGCTTCTCGCGAGGCTTCAAAGGACTCGTCATGGCCGGCTCCGTCTGCGCCATCGAGAGCAAGTTCTTGAGGTCCAGCATTTGAAGCGTCCACTCCCCCTGATCATTGGTAGCGCCAATCGTCACAGCGCCGCTCACGGGCGTGAATCCACGCAACTCAATGCTGATCTTCCAGCTTCCTTCAGCAATTTTGGGGAATACGTAAAGCCCCTGCGAGTCGGTAACAGTCGTCAACTCCGTTGATCCCTGCGTCAGGGTCACTGTCGCTCCAGGAACCGGCACGTCGCCGTAGCGCACTCGGCCGTGATACTCCGCAGCCCAGAGCGTTTGCGCGATAAGCGCAAGACAGATGCAAGTATTCCTCACCCCAGTCCGCCAATGCCCCGAGGACAAGCCCACGCCTCCGATCATCCCTTCCCCATGTAGTACGTGTAGACGACGGATTAGTTCACAGAAGGTTGCTCGACACGGTCGATCACCAGCGACTCCACAGGTCCATTTCCTGCCTTGAGCTTTAAACCTAACTGGTCCTCGACAACGGTTGATATCTGCGAGCTGAAAAAATCCGGCGGTACGGGTGCCGGCGTGCCGTCGGCTTGTGGAGGCGGACGCAGCTCAATCTCGTAGTTAACGTCGTACCTGCCCTTGAGACCGGTCTTGTCCAAAACGGGGGCGGCCAGCCAGGTTCGACAGGAGCGTGCCGAGTTCCGACATCGTCACGCCAAAGAACCATGCTGGCCCGGATTGGGACCAGTGGCCACGGCCGGACCGCCTGCCACCATGTGAGGTCGATGCCCGGTATATCGATAGTCGACTGTAAAGTTTTGCGCAGAACTTCGCAATGGTTTTCTGCAGCTCCGTATTTGAGGCGTCGGTAAGGACGCCGGCTCAATTCTCGACGGGTTGTTCGATATCGTCGACTACTAGTACGTCCACCGGCCCCTTGCCGGATGCAAGTTTTAGTCCCAACTGTTCCGTCAGAGCTGCGTAGATCGTCGGCAGGCCTTGATCGTGAAGTCCGGAAGCTTGTCCGTCCTCTTCTCGTTGCCATTTCAGATGAAGGTTGTACGCTCCCTTCAAGCCTGTCTCGTCGACCACAGGCATGTGAGTCAGCGAAGACAGGAAGCGTACCAGTGACACCATCCCCACACCGGTTGCTGTCATCTCTTCGTTGTTCACATTCATGGAGCCCTTCGTCTTGTCCTGGTCGTCGGCAGGCTTCTGCCACTCGGCAAACTTGATACCTTCCTTGGTCACGGTAAGCTTCAGCAGCGGCAACGTCCGTGTTTCGACATGTGTCTGCAGATGGAACCACTGCACCAGCAGATGTTGCAACATGGCTCTCCGCTGTTCTTGAGATAGGCCGCGAAGTTGTTGAGCGTCCATGTCGACGACCTTCGCAACGATGTCGTAGTGCTCCACCTGAGCCCAGTGAGGCAGTCCCACAATCTGATCGCGTCGAATGTCGAACGCGCTCTCAAGCAACACTTCCAGCTGTACATTGGTCGCTCGCAGCATGTCGTCGTGTATGCTGAGCCGGCTGGAGCCGCTGCCAGTGTTGTTTACCTTCACAGTAGCGACGTCATAATTGGGTCCAGTGGAGTTCGCTGCAGTTGCCGCGGCTGGCGTTTGCGCCCGTGCCCACGAACGGGAACAGGTGGCCAGGAGAACGAAGACAAGTAGACGCCGAACCATCCGTCTATTTTTACGCAATCCGCATGCTCCTGGCTTGCCCTTCCACTTGTCGAAGTCCTTCTCGTCGCGGAAGTACGGGACCGCGATGAAGTCGGCGGTGATGAGGCCACGAGTTGCGGGCGACCACGGCGTGGCCTGCGCGATGAGGACCGCTGTGTCGGGCTTTGCCATGTTGGCGGAGGTTGCGATCTGACGCCATCCCATGCCGAAGTCGCCCCAGCTCTCGAGATGTGCATTGGCGCAATCCATCGCGGCAAGCTGATCGCGGGTCCACGCGTTGGCCTTTGCCATGTTCGGAGAACCGGTGAGACGCGGGCCGATGTCATCAAACAGCGCGGTTGCTTAGTCCATAACGCGCGAATGATTCAGGCCCTCGTCGCGGATGCGCGCATACATGGTCAGGTCGAGTGACTCTTTTGCTGGCTGGACCTCCGGATGCGCATAGTCGTAGCTGGACGGTGCGGGCGCGGCGGCCGGTGCAGTTTTATTTTTATGATGCTGCGCGTGCGTGTGACCGGGCAGAACGCAGCAAGAAACATCGCAGCAAGTCCAGATCTTTTCATCGTTCACACTCTCTCGTCGGCGGATCGCGCACTCGTACAATCAAAACATGAGTTCCGCGCAACCGCAGCGAACAAATCGAGCTCTTGCCAGCTACGCCGCATCAGTGCTCGGCTTCATGATCCTGGTGATCCTGTGGGGTGCGGTGGTGCGGGCGACGGGGTCAGGCGCGGGCTGCGGCGATCGGTGGCCGCTGTGTAACGGTGACTTCTTCCCCCATCATCCGCGCATTGCGACGGTGATCGAGTTCACACATCGTTCGATGAGCGGCATCTGTACGGTGCTGGTTGCGGCGCTGATTGCATGGACATTTGTGGCGAGGCAGCGCGGGGACCGTGCACGCAAGGCGGCGGTGTGGTCGGGCGTCCTGCTGATCACCGAGGCGCTGCTGGGCGCGGTGCTGGTACTGGGTGGATATGTAGACCGCAACACATCGGACATGCGAGTGCTTGTGCAGTGCGTTCACTTCACGAACACGATGCTGCTGCTGGGCGCGCTGACGCTGACGTGGTGGTGGTTGCGTGGACGGCCCTATGCCGCGGGAAGTTGGGTGCGGGCGCGTACTCTTGCGTTGGTCACGGTTGGGCTGACGATTCTCACGGGCGCTAGCGGGTCCGTGGCGGCGTTGGCAGATACCCTGTTCCCTTCACCTTCATTGCGTGATGGGCTGGCGCAAGACTTCGCTGCGAATGCGCCATTGCTGGTGCGGATGCGCTGGCTGCATCCGGCGGCGGCTGTGTTGGCTTTTGTCGCGGCGATCGTGCTGTGCCGCCATCTTTCGCGCAGCGGCGCGCGGTGGATCGGCGGTCTGCTGCTGCTGCAGATCGCGCTTGGCGTTGCGGACATGGTCGCGCTCGCACCGGTCCAGTTACAGGTATTGCACCTGTTGGGTGCAGACCTCTTCTGGATCGCGCTGGTGGCGAGCTGTTCGGAGCTGATCTTTGCGGATAGAGCAGTGCACGCGGTTGCGGAGCCAGCATTTATCTCATCAGCCCAGCATCCTTGAAGACGGCGCTAGCGCGGCTGATTCGTGTCGCTCTCCGGCTTGCCGTCGATCGTGTGGACCACTTTCTTTGTACCGTGGGCCGTATCGCGGCCGACAGCTTTGCCCGCGTCCCCGGTCTTGTGGACGGCGACGTCTGTTCCGTGGGCGGTATCCTTCGCGACTGTCTTGGTGCCGTCGGCGGTCTTGTCCGCGGCTACCTTGGTGCCATGGGCGGTGTCGTGCGCGGCAACGCTTGTACCGTGCGCGGTGTCGTGGGCGACCGTCTTGCTACCGTCGGCTGTCTTATCCGCGGCCACCTTGGTGCCATGCGCGGTGTCCTTTGCCGCCGTCTTGGTGCCTTTTGCAGTGTCGTGGCCCGCATCCTTCAAGTCCTGACCGGCCGACTGGGCGAGCGCGGCGGCCGGTGCAAGAGCAAACACCCCCAGCGCTACTCCCAGAAACAGATTCCTTGCTTTCATCGTGCGTTTTCCTCCAAGTTTCGTCTCTTTGACTAAATGATGCTACGCCGCGGGCATCCGTGATGCAATTGCGGGCGTTTCTGCTCGGCAAAGAATGGCAGCCTTCACGTTGCGACATACGGAGCATCTCGAGCTGGTGAATGCTGCCAAGGATGCTGTATAGTGGCAGCGTTCCCGAAGCCTTTGATCTCATGCACTTTATTGGAGATTCTTCGCGGGCACAAAGAAAGCCGCCGGGGATGTCTGCTGCGTCCGTGGCCGCGATAAGGGTGATTCATGCAGTCATTGGCAGCGATGCTGTTCCTTCAGAACCGGCAACTCACCCATCTTTCGCCGGTGGACATCATCATCCTCCTTTTATACTTCGCGGTCGTTGTCTTCATCGGCTTCTATGTGAAGGGCTCGACGAACACGAGCGAAGAGTTCTTCCTGGCTGGCCGCGAGATGACCGCATGGATTGCGGGTCTCAGCTTCGTCTCGGCGAACCTCGGCTCCCTGGAACTGATGGGGTGGGCGGGCTCGGCGTACCAGTACGGCATCCTGGCGACGCATTGGTACTGGATCGGCGCGATCCCGGCGATGCTCTTCCTCGGAATCGTGATGATGCCGTTTTATTACATCTCCAAGACGCACTCGGTGCCTGGCTATCTGCAGTTGCGGTTCGGCGAGGGCGCGCGGGGGCTGGCGGCGATCTCCTTCGGGTTCATGACCATCCTGATGTCCGGCGTCAACATGTACGCGATGGCGCTGGTGATGAAGGTCATTCTCGGTTGGGACATCAACTTCTCGATCTGGGTGGGCGCGGCGACGGTCGCGCTGTACGTCATGCTGGGCGGCTTGCGCTCGGCGATCATCAATGAGGTGCTGCAGTTCATATTGATCTGGGCCGGCGCTGCGCTGATTCCCATCCTCGGTCTGATCGAGGCGGGTGGTTGGACGAACTTGAAGGCGCAGATCGCGGTAAACGTCGGCAACACGAACTACACGCACATGTGGTCGACGCTGGGGCACTTCAAAGACAATCCGATGGGCATCAACTGGGTCGGCATCGTCTTCGGCCTGGGCGCAATCATTAGCTTTGGTTATTGGACGACCGACTTTCTTGTCGTCCAGCG
>DATHQX010000223.1:0-2205 GCA_035482295.1 Verrucomicrobiia bacterium | reverse complement strand
GGTTGCGACGGCAGCGAGGTGGTCCCAGTTCTTTTCTGGTCCGCGATGCAGTGGGACATGCTGGCGTTTGGCGCTCTCGAAGGCGGACTGCCATTCGGCGCGAGTTTTAAGGGTCGCGTTGGCCAGGTTCGGGGTTGGAGGTTGCGCGAAATTGCTTGCGCCGTATTGCCATTTTAGTGAGAGCCGGTAGAGTGCTTCGGGCGTGAGCACAAGGCTTTTCACGCGACGAAGGAAGCGGCGGTGGGCGGGGATTCTGTCGTGAGCCAAACTAGGACGATAAAGGCTTATGCGATGGGTGGCAAATGCGTCTGCCGTCGGCTGAAGCCGACTCGAGCCGGCATCACTTGGCCGTATCGGCACGACTGAAGTCGTGCCCTGACACAAAGCGTATAGACGCGACAGCTTTGGTTTCAGACAATTGCCTTCCGGCGAATTGCAGTATTCTGGGTTGTGGCTGCTTCAAACCTGCCCTCCGACGATGTCGAATCGTCGCTGTCTTCGAGCATCTATAAATTGATGGACGAGCCGTCGCAAAAGCCTGAGCACGAATCGCTGCGCGAAATTATCGCGGAAGAGAAGCAGGAATTTACTGCGCCGGCCTCGCGCGACTCCAAGCTGGCGCTGGCGGTCCGGGCGCTGCGACACCGCAACTTCCAGCTCTTCTTTGCCGGGCAGCTCATCTCGCTGATAGGCACGTGGATGCAGACAGTGGCGCAGTCGTGGCTCGTCTACCGCATGACCAACTCGGCCTTCCTGCTGGGTGCGGTCGGCTTCTCCAGTCAGATACCGGTATTCCTCATCGCGCCCATCGGCGGCATCGTGGCCGACCGGGTCAATCGTAAACACGTCGTTGTCGCTACACAGACGGCGTCGATGATCCTGGCCGGCATTCTCGCAGGGCTCACGCTGGCGCACCGCATCACGGTGTGGGAGATCATCGTGCTCTCCGCGCTGCTTGGCGTGGTGAATGCCTTCGATATTCCAGCGCGGCAGGCCTTTCTCATCGACATGGTTGGCCGCGAAGACCTGATGAACGCCATCGCGTTGAACTCGTCGATGTTCAACGGCGCACGCATCATCGGTCCGGCGGTGGCGGGAATTCTGGTGGCGTCGATCGGCGAGGGCTGGTGCTTCTTCGCTAACGCGGTCAGCTACATTGCCGTGATCGCGGGGCTGCTGCTCATGCGAATCCATCACGCAGCCAAGCTGGCCACCGAAGGATCGCCGTTGGAGAACGTTCTGGAAGGCATGCGCTATGCGCGCGATACCGGCCCGTTCCGCGCGATCCTGCTACTGCTCGGAGTGGTGAGCTTTGTCGGCGTGCCCTACACGATTCTCATGCCGGTGTTTGCCGACCAGATTCTGCATGGCGGCGCCAGAGGCCTGGGCATTCTGATGGGCGCCACAGGCATAGGCGCGCTGCTGGGAGCGGCGAGCCTGGCGGCTCGAGTCGGAGTGAAAGGGTTAGGCCGGCTGATCGGCTTCTGCGCTGCCGGCTTTGGCGCAAGCCTGATCTTCTTTTCCTTCTCGAAGATTTTCTGGTTGTCGACGCTGCTGCTTCTGCCGGTGGGATTTTTCATCATGGTGCAGATGGCCGCGTCGAACACACTCATCCAGACGATGGTGCCCGACCGGCTGCGCGGCAGGATAATCGCCGTCTACTCAATGATGTTCATGGGCATGGCGCCGTTCGGATCTTTATCGGCAGGATCGGTGGCGCACCGGCTGGGAGCGCCCTGGACGGTCGCGTTGGGCGGAGCAGCTTGCATTTGCGGCGCGGTTCTTTTCCTGATGCATCTACCGAGAATTCGCCACGAAGCTCGCGAACTGATTCTGGCGCAGGGGATGGCAGCGGGAACTCCGGCCGAAGGGATGACGAGCCGGATCGTGTCGTAGATGCAATCGAGCGCGGTTTCACAAGCGCGCGCCCGTACAGGGGCTGTGGTCAGGCCACGCCCGAATCAGGACGAACGACGGTAGCGATACCAGACCGCGCCGGCGCAGGAAACTCCTGCCAGCAAAAGATAGGCGAGGTCGGAGCCGCCCTCCGGCACTCGACGAACACTCTGAGCTAACGCGAGAGGCGCAGCGGCAGCCACAACCAACAGCAAACCGAGAGACTTTCCGAATGACTTTCTCATATACCACTTCTTTCTGTTCGTAACGCTGGTCGAACCCCTGAGACGATCTACCCAAAGAAACGGG
>DATHQX010000222.1:0-109728 GCA_035482295.1 Verrucomicrobiia bacterium | reverse complement strand
TATGACGACTTTTTCCAGTTCGTCGGCCTGCATGTCGAGCAGGGAACAATGCGAGTCGGCAATCCCGGATTCACGACCACGGCGAATTTGGGCGGTCAGCCGGAGGTGGCGCAAGTGGATCCCAACAGCGACGCGCAGCGGCTTGGCGTAAGCGTCGGCGATCGCGTGACGGCTCTGAATGGCGCGCCCGCAGAAGGATATCTGGATGAGCAGCTCGCGCGGATGACGCCGGGCACGGTGATCCATCTGCAGTTGGAAAACCGGCGCAGCAAACGCGAGATCGAGCTGCGCCTCGGATCGCGCCAGATTCAAACCTACGAATTGCATGACCTGGCTACGGTGACGCCGGAACAGCGCGCCCATCGCACTGCCTGGATTCACGGAGACGACGAGACCGGAGCCACGCCTTGATTCGCGCTGTGGCGATGCTCGGATTCTGGGGAATCTGCATCCTCATCGTCGGGCCGCCGCTGGTAGTGTTCGCTGCGATCACCGGAAACATCAAGCCGCTTTACGGCATCGCAACCTGGCTAGCCATCAGTTGTGTGCGGCTGGTCGGCGTGAAGATTGTGCTGCGCGGGCTGGAGAACCTGCAGCCCGGTCACAACTACATCTTCATGGCCAACCATGTTTCGAATCTTGACCCGCCAATTCTGATCCCGAGTATTCCGGGGCGCTGTTCGGTGCTGGTGAAGAAGGAATTGTTCCGCACGCCGATCCTGGGGACCGGAATGCGTCAGGCCGACCTGGTGCCCGTCGACCGTGCTGATCGTGAAGCGGCAATTGAGAGCGTGAAGGCGGCAACGCGCGTTCTTGCCAAGGGTCTGCACATGGTGATCTTTCCGGAGGGCACACGCTCGACGGACGGTCGTTTGCTGCCTTTCAAAAAGGGGCCGTTTCATCTGGCTATGGATTCGGGTGTGCCGGTGATTCCGGTGACGATACTCGGAACATTGGAGAGCTGGCCCAAGACGCGGTTTGGGTTGCGTCCGGGGACGGCGACGCTAATTTTTCATCCGCCGATCGAGCCGCGGCAGTTTACCGATCGCGATGCGGTGATGATGGCAGTGAGGGAATCCATTGCCAGCGCGCTGCCGGAAAATCGGCGATGACTTTCCGGACAACTGCTGTCTTCCGGGACTGACGAAAAGCAGATCCTTCGCTTCGCTCAGGATGACAATTCAAGGTTTTGGTATTGCTTCAAGGTTTGGTATTGCTTCGAGTTTTTCTATTTTTTCTCGATCAGTCTTGCGGTCAGCACGGCGCCGTCGCGGTCGTCGTGCAGTTTGATGGGGAAGATGAGGACGTTCCATGTCCAATGCGGGCTCTCCTGCGGCAGGTGCGAGGCACCGCGAAAGCCGCGACGATCGATGTAAGTTTCGCGCGTGTCCGCAACGGTGCGCAGGATCTCGCGCCACTCGTCACCGAGTTGAGGGAACTGCTCGAAGAGATTTTTCCCGGCAAACCAGGCTCGCTTGTGACCGTTCATCGAGGCGAAGTAGTCGTTCACGAACTGCCAGTAGCCATCGCGGTCGAGGATCTCGAGCACAATATCGTCGCCCATGGCCATGGAGATGCGCGAGTAGTAAAAATCACGAGCGTCGACGACAACCGGACGGCCGCGCTTTTTTGCCTCAAAGGAGCGTAATGCGTTCACCAAGTCGTCGACCGAGCTGTAGCCCTTCAGCAAATGCATGTCGGCGATGCCGCCGAACTTCCGCTCCAAGGTTGCCGACAAAATGATGATGGGAACCTGCGGACGCTTGCGCCGCAGAGTCTCAGCGACATCGGTGCCGAACTGGCCGGCGCCCAGATGGTAGTCGAGCACGGCGATGTCGATCGCTTGAATCTTCGACTCCGCTTCTTCGATGGAGCTGGAGGTGACGACCGAGTACCCCTTCTGCCGAAGGATTGCCGAGCGCAGAACCAGGTTCTCTTCGCGATCGTCGAGAAGCAGCACACGAATCGGCTTATCCGGTACAACCTGCGGACCTAGTGGCGCTTCCACGGGCGGGTTGGAGACTTCTTCACTCATCAATCAATTAGAAGCAGCTTTGGCGGCTCAAGTAACTTAATTTGCGACAAATGCAGGACGAAATTTTGTTCAGAAGCCGAAATCTTGTTCTTAAGGCTCGGTTTTCGACTTGGTAGCAGTAGATTGCCGGGCGCGCAACGCTTTGGCGAGTTCCGGAAGCTTACTGAAGATGCCGACGGCCCGCAACCATTGTTTGTGGTCGAAGGCTGGTGAGCCGCTGACCATCGATCCCGCGGGAATGTCGCCGTGGGTGCCACTTTGCGCGGTGACGATGACGCCATCGCCAATGTTGCAGTGTCCGGCGACGCCGACCTGTCCGGCGAGAATGACATTCTTGCCGACTACCGTTGAACCGGCCAGTCCGACCTGCGCGCAGAGGAGCGTATTCTCACCGACGGCCGAACCGTGGCCAACCTGCACCAGGTTGTCGACCTTGGCGCCGCGAGATATGCGCGTCTCGCCAACGCTCGCGCGATCAATGCAGGAGTTAGCTTGGACCTCGACGTTGTCTTCGATGATGGTGGGGCCTGACTGCGTTATCTTCTCCCAGTGATCGCCATCGCGTGCGAAGCCGAAGCCGTCGCAGCCGACGATGACACCGTTCTGCAACAAGACATGGTTGCCCAGGGTGCAGAACTCGCGGACGACCGCGTGCGCGTGCGCGAAGAAGTTGTTGCCGATCTTCGAGCCGCGATAGATGACGACGTGTGGCAACAGGACAGCATTCTCGCCGATGACCACATCATCCTCGATAACAACGTAGGCTCCGATGTGCGCGTTCGCGCCGACCTTTGCCGTAGGAGCGATGACCGCCGTGGGATGCACTCCAGGCGCGTAAGCGGGAGTTTTGTAGAACAGGTCGATGGCCCGCGCGAAGGCCAAGTACGGATTCTTACTGCGCAGCATGCCGGTCGTGACCGCAGGGAAGTCTTCGGAGACGATGATGGCCGAAGCCGTCGTAGTCTTCGCGGCTGAGGCGTACTTGGGGTTGGCGACGAAGGTGATGTGTCCGGCAGAAGCTTCTTCGATGCCGGCGACGCCGGTGATTTCCGTGTTGCCGTCCGCGTTTTCAAGAGTGGCGCCGAGGGCGGAGGCGATGTCAGAAAGTTTCATGATCTCTCGATGTGTGGGTAGGTCTCAGACCTGTCGTTGTGCAGGGGCTCAAAGCCCAGCTCTTATCTCGTGCTTTTCGGCACGACTGAAGGCGTGCCCTGATACAAGGCTCTTCTTTCCGATGTAAGACTCCTTTGGGGTCATAACAACGGGAGATCGAAGTTCGGACATCACCACCCAGGTCTCGAAAATCGCTAGATCTGGGGCGCGCGGTATTTCGTGGCCATCGAGCCCAGTCACTGGAACATCGGCACCTGGCGCGTGTCTTCGGGGCGGCGTCCTCGGCGTCCTGACTTCTCTCCGATCACTGCGATGACGGTCATCTCTGCCAGGGCCGAGCGTGGCACGAAGATCCGCTGCGTATTGGAGTGCGTGTCGGGGGGAATAACGGAAAACCCGTCGCCAGCTTCCTGCAGCAGGTCGTTGGGCATCAAGCCTTCGATGACTTCATTGTCGCGAAAGCGCAGCCTAACCCACAGACCTTCCATGCGCGGTCTGGAGGCGAAGGTCTTTCGGGTTAACATCTCCGTGTCGCCGAACTCGCGTACAAAATACACACCTTTGACGTCGCCCAACCCAATGGTCACGACGTTGCCGGAAGTATTCATCAGCTCCAGTTTGCCGTCGGCGACAAAGGAGGCACCGACATAGCCATTGACGCTGTCGCGGTCCATTTTGCGGACGATGACCTTCTTGTGGGTTGTGGCCATAACTGGTCGCGGAGGTTGAACTAGACCCCGATTGTCGCACTTTTACTAGAAATATGCGCCCCAGAAGCTACTCTGTAGCCAAATCGTCAACCATGTGTTATTGTTCGCATTGCAGCGGCCGAGGTGCAGACCTGCCCTAAGTTCTGTCGTAAGAGCGAGTTGCAGATTTCCACAGCGATTCGCTGGCAGTTAGAGTTTGCGGTGCACTCGCCCCAGGGCGAGGAGAGCTAAGCTGGGTTTGCGGTCGAGGCGTCCTCCTCTGGATCTGTTTTATCTGCTTTTTCGCCTTTAGAGTCATACATTTAGATGGCAGACTACATCTATAGCATGGAAACCCGGCTCACACCGGATCAGCAGAGTGGTGTGAACCTGGTACAGGAAATTGCCCGTCGCGCCGGTTTGAATCTGTATCTTACCGGCGGCACCATTCGCGACCTCATTACCGGGTTCCCCATCCGCGACATCGACCTCAGCATCCAGGGAAACCCCCTTAAGTTGCAGAAAGAACTGGAGAAAGCTGGCATTTCCATCCAAGGGGTGGAAGAGGACCTGCGTACGCTCCAGTTGTTGATGCCGGGGAACGTCCGTGCCGAGCTGAACATGACGCGGGCCGAGGTCTATGACAAGCCTGGCAAGCCGCCAGCCATTACGCCAGCGACCATCAACGAGGACCTGCGCCGACGCGACTTTACTGTCAACGCCATGGCGCTCTCGCTGAATCCCGGCTCGCGTGGCCTGCTCTTGGACCCGTTCAATGGGGTTGCCGACATCGAGGCGAAGGTACTGCGTATCCTGCACAATTACGCGTTCCTGGAAGAGCCGGTGCGTCTGATCCGGGCGACTCGATTGAGTGCGCGCTTCCACTGGCCCCTGGAGGAGCGCACACAGGCCCGCTACGACGCCGCCAAAGAGAACAACTACATCGAGTATCTGGGCAAGCGCATGATCGGCTATGAACTGGAGCAGGTGGCGCACGAAGAAGATCCCGTGCACATCATGCGCGCGCTGGAAAAAGAAGGCTGGCTGAAGATTCTGCATCCGCACTGGACGATGGCCAAGGTCGATGCCAGCGATGTGGGACTTGTGGTAAAGACCCGCCAGCAGATGAACGAGCTGGGGTATCTGGTCGAGACTGGCCCAATTGTCATGTACTTCCTTGCGCGCAAAATGAGCGACAAGGATGTGTCTGAGGTCCAGCGGATGATTCCACGACGCGACTTTGTCGACAAGTGGAAGCACCTGGAGCATGGCGCGCACGACCTGGCGAAGAAGCTGACCGGCAAAGAATCGGCAATGCCGTCTGGCGCGTGGAAGGTGCTGACACAAGCGTCGCCGGAAAACATTTTATTCCTCACGCTTTCGACGCGCCAACAGGCTGTCGATCAGAAGATCAAGAACTTCTTTGGGAAATGGCGTCAGGTCAAAGAGAAGTTGCCGTTCCCCGAGATGGCGGAAATGCGCATCACGTCGCAACTTCCGGAATATCCCGAGCTCATGGAGAAAGCCTTCCTGCTGTTGCTGGACGGCAAGCTGCGTTCGCATAACGAGATCGTGAACTTCCTCAAGCCGTACGAGCCGCCACCTCCGCCTCCGCCACCGGCGCCGAAGCGTGGACGCGGTAAGGCTGCGGCCGCAGCAGCTCCGGCGAACGGAGCCGCGCCCGCCGTTCCAGCGAAACGTGGGCGGAAGCCAAAGGCAGCAGCGGCTCCGGTTGCAGCGCCTGCGGCGACTCCGGAAACAGCGCCAGCCCCCGCAGCCGAGGCGAAGGGGCCTGCCAAGGCCGAAACAAAGGCGGCGACAACGAAGGCTCCGGCAAAAACCGTGCCCGTGAAGGCAGCGCCTGCAAAGGTCGAGAAAAAGGTGCCTGCTCCAGCGAAAGCGGCTGCCAAGAAAGTCCCGCCCAAGCCAGCGAAGAAGGCGGCTCCAGCCAAGAAGGCGGCCAAGCCCGCAAAGAAAGCTGCCCCGGCTAAGAAGGCGCCTGCGAAGACGGGCAAGAAGCGGTAGGGCTGTCGAATAGAGTGGCGCTCTAGCGGCGCGACCCGTTGCCAAGAGTTTCTGGAGCCGGGTTCCAGCCGGGGCTGTCAGCGCCGTAGGCCCCCATACGTTCGCTGGGTGAGCTTCCACAACCCTCGATGAGCCCGCACCTCGCGTATCCCCCTCGCTATTCCCGCCACTGCGCGATCTGCAGCATACTCGCCTTGTGCTGAACGCCGACCCCAATCTGCGGCTGCTGAATTCTTTTCTTGACTACTTGAAGGTCGAGAAGGGTCTGGCGCCGTTGAGCGTTGCGGCCTATCGCTCGGACCTTGAGCAATACGCGGAGTTCCTGCTGAAGCGTAAGCGCGGGCTGAAGGACGCCCGCCGTCAGGAGGTTCGCGACTTCCTGAACGCGCTGCTCAGCAATGGCGTCGACGGGCGCAGCGTGGCGCGCAAGCTATCGGCGCTGCGGCACCTCTACAAGTACCTGCTGCTGGACCGCTACATCACCGCCGATCCAACGCTCAACATCGACACGCCTCGGCAATGGAAGGTGCTGCCGAAGTCGCTGGCCGCCGACGAACTAGAAAGCGTGCTGCACGGTCCGCCCCGGGCGAAGGACGACAGCCTGTCGCGCGCGCTGGCCGGCCGCGATCGGGCGATGCTGGAAGTTTTCTATGCGGGGGCGCTGCGAGTCTCAGAGGTCGTGAACCTGAAGCTGGAAGACCTAAAGCTGGAACTTGGCTACGTGCTGGTGCGCGGCAAGGGCGACAAAGAGCGAATCGTGCCGCTCGGTCGGGCTGCGCAGGAGGTCGTGCAGGAGTACCTGCGCGATGCGCGTCCGGCGTTGGCGGCAGGGAAGTCGTCACCGTTCCTGTTTATTGCGCGGGGTGCGAAGGGAATTACTCGGCAGCGCGTGTGGCAGATGGTAAGCGCCGCGTCGGCGCAGTCGCGCCACGCCAGTCCGCATATGCTGCGGCACAGCTGCGCGACGCACATGGTTGAAAACGGCGCCGATCTGCGTACGGTACAGACGATTCTAGGCCACGCCGACATCTCGACGACGCAGGTGTACACGCACCTGGCGCTGGATCGGCTGAATAAGGTCTACAAGGCGCATCACCCGCGAGGGAAGGGGCGCGCGACGCCAGAAAAAGCAGATCCCTCGTCGACCTGAAGGTCTCCTCGTGATGACAACTATGAGAGGCGCGGGGCGTATCGAGTAATTGCATGACCAAACACGGCGCCACCATTGTCGAGAAGGCCATTGCGAAGTTCATTCGCTCGCTGGAGGAGCGCAACGCTTCGCCGCATACCATCAAGGCCTATCGCACGGATCTGGCCCAGTTCGCCGAATATGTTGGCCCGCAAGCGTGGCGCGACATCGATCACGTCCTTATCCGGGGCTACCTTGCCAATCTTTATGAGCGGGGCCTGAGCAAGACGTCAGTGGCGCGTTCGCTGGCGGCATTGCGGTCGCTCTACAGGTGGCTGGCACAGGAGGGTGAGGTCGAGCAGAATCCTGCAGCTCTGGTCGCCACGCCGAAGCTGCCGAAAAAACTTCCGCGTGTTCCGACCATCGAAGAGGTCAATACCGTTCTCGATGCTGACATGCCGGATTGCTCGGCGTTTAACGAGCGCGATCAGGTGATCCTGGAGCTGCTGTACGGCTGCGGCATCCGCAACTCGGAGCTGATCGGCATCAATCTCGACGACATTCGCTGGTCGAACGAGATGATCCTCGTGCGCGGCAAGGGACGCAAAGAACGTTATGTCCCTTTTGGTGACTCGGCGAAAGCTGCGGTTCAGGCGTATCTGCCGACGCGTCAGCGGGTGCTTGGCGAGACGAAGCACACCAGCGAACGAGCTCTGCTCATCAACTTGCGGGGATCGCGGTTGACCACGCGAAGCGTCGGCCGTATCGTCAAACAGATCGCCGTCGCGCGCGGGCTGTCGCCGGATGTTCACCCTCACACCCTGCGTCACGCTTTCGGTACCCATATGCTGGAAGAGGGCGCGGACCTTCGCGCGATCCAGGAGATGCTCGGCCACGAGCGGCTTTCCACCACGCAGCGCTATACGCAACTCACCGTCAAGCATGTGATGGATGTATACGACAAGACACATCCGCATGCGAATAAGAGAAGCAGCTAACAATCAGCAGTTAGCACTCAGCATTTAGCTGTGTGAGCACACTTGAGCAGGCGTACCGCATCGACGGTTATTGCAAGATCGTGAATGGCTGAATGCTGAGTACTGAATGCCGACGGCTCTTTTCCAACCGCTTCTCGCGCCTCCGCATCACAGCGCTCAGAGGAGGAAATTCACATGCGAAGCGCGCACGAATTATTCGTTCACGAACTCCAAGACATGCTTGACGCTGAGCAGCAGCTGGTTGAAGCTCTGGGCAAACAGGCGGAAGAAAGTTCCCGTCCTGAGCTGCAGAAGGCGTTTCAGTCCCATCAGGCACAGACCGAAAAGCAGGTTGAGCGTCTGCATCAAGTTTTCGAATCCATCGACGAAGAGGCTGAAGAGGTCGAGTGCAAAGGCATTCGCGGGCTGCTGGAGGAACACGATCATTTCATGGAGGAGGAGGATCCGGCCGAAGACATCGTGGACATCTTCAACGTCGGCGCCGCAGAAAAGGTGGAGAGCTATGAGATCTGTGCTTACGAGTCGCTGATCCGACTGGCGAAACTGATGGGCCACACCAAGGCCGAGAAGCTGCTCAACCAGAACCTGAAGGAAGAACAGGCGACACTGAAGAAGATGCAGGGCTTCTCGAAGAAGCTGAAGCCTGAAAATCTCGGAATGGACGACGAAGAAGAAGATGACGATGAGGGCAACGACGCGGAGGAAATGGAAGAGACGGACGTTTCCGAGGCCGAGCTTTCGCCGGAACAGAATAAGAACAACCGCCGCTCCAACACGCCGAAGAAGCCGGGCTCTCGCCGCTCCGGCAGCCGCCGGGCAGCCTAATCTACCTTGAGCACTTTTTGGGACGCAGCTAAAAGTAATCTGCGTCCCAGTTATCTTCTGCAATTCGCCGGGCTCCGATTCGCTGTGAGCAAAACCCCTTCGCATCAATGCGACAAAGCTGTGTTCTACGGTTTCCAGAAACCCGCCACGCCTGTTAAACTTGCTGCGCTAAAAACCCACCATGAGTACAGGCTCCCCTGATTCCCCGAAAATTCGGCTGGTGCTGCTTTGGCACATGCATCAGCCCTTCTACAAAGACATGGTCACCGGCGAGTATCGCCTGCCTTGGGTGCGGCTGCACGCGCTCAAGGACTACTACGGCATGGTGAAGCTGCTGGACGAGTTTCCCGAGGTCCAGCAGAACTTCAATCTGGTGCCATCGCTGGTCGCGCAGATTCAGGATTATGTCTCCGGCGATGCTCGTGATCCGTTCTTCGAGGTGATCGCCAAGCCGGCGAATGAGCTGACGCTGGCCGACCGCCGCTTCGCCCTGCGATATCTGTTCCAGGCGAATCCGGTCAACATGATTGGCCGCTATCCGCGATATCGCGATCTCTGGGAGCGTTATCGCTCGACCAGTACGCGTCCGGAAGGAGCCGAGTCGTACTTTGTTACCCGCGACTATGGTGACCTGCAAGTGCTGTCCCAACTGGCCTGGATCGACGAGTTCTTCCTGACCGATGCGGATATCGCCGGCTTAGTGAATAAGGGGGAGGATTTCACTCGCGACGACCAGTTGCTGCTGATCGCGAAGCAACGCGAGATTCTCGCCAAGGTTCTGCCGGCGTATGCCGACGCGGCCCAACGCGGATCGATCGAGCTGTCGGCGACCCCTTATTACCATCCGATTCTGCCGCTGCTTTGCGATACCCATGCCGGCGCGGAATCGACTCCCGGGCTGCCCCTGCCGACGCGGCACTTCAAGCATCCCGACGATGCCAGCACGCAGATACGCCGCGCTCTGGAGTCGCACGAGAGCCTGTTCGGGGTGCGGCCCAAAGGGCTGTGGCCGTCCGAAGGCAGCGTTTCGGAAGAGGCGCTGAAGCTGGCGTGCCGCGAGGGCATTCAGTGGATGGCGACGGATGAGGGCGTGTTGGGACGTACATTGGACTTCAACTTCGCCCGTTACAACAGTGACCACCTGCACGTCGACGGCGCCGAGCGGCTTTACAACATCTATCGCTACGAGAAGGGCGAGACGCAGATGCACATGGTCTTCCGGGACCATCGGCTGTCGGACCTGATCGGCTTTGTGTACTCAGGAATGCCTCCGCAGGATGCCGCCAATCACTTAATCCAGAACATTAAGGATTCCGCGCAGCCTGTTCTGGATAAGGGCAAGAATGCGGTGGTTTCCATCATTCTGGACGGCGAGAATGCGTGGGAATATTACCCGCAATCGGGCAGGGAATTTCTGCGGCGTTTCTACGACGCTCTCCAACGCGATCCGCAGATTGAGCCCGTCACGATTTCGGAGGCGATCGCGCGGCACGACGAGGCGGACTTTGGGAGGCTCAACCGTCTGGTGCCGGGCTCGTGGATCGATGCCAACTTCAACGTGTGGATCGGCGCTCCAGAGGACAATCTCGCCTGGGACCTGATGGCGGAGGCGCGCGATTACTATGACCGTCATGCGCATCGGGTGACCGAACAGCAGCGCAAGATCGCCTGGGAAGAGCTGCTGATTGCCGAAGGCAGCGACTGGAACTGGTGGTACGGGCCGGAGCATCACTCGGCCAACGATCGCGACTTCGACGAGCTCTATCGCAAGCATCTGTCGAACGTGTACCACGCGCTTGAGGGCATTCCGCCGGAGGAGTTAAACGCGCCGATCATTCGCGGGGTGCAGCGTCCCAGCTACATTCCACAGACCGCGTATGTGCGGGCGCGAGTCGACGGCCTGCTGAGCGGCTACTTCGAGTGGATGGGAGCAGCCAGCTACACCTCAGACCAGCGTACCAGCGCCATGCATGGGAAGCAGTTTCTGCTCGACGCGGTATACGCTGGGCTGAATGCGGATTCGGTATCGGGGCGGCTGGACTTTCATCACGGTGTGCCGGACGGAACGTATCGGTTGGTAGTGAACTTCGAAGTCGGCAAGGACGACGGTGACTCGAAGTCAACTCCTACCATCTATCGGCTCACGGTTGATGCCGATGGTCGCGATATTCAAACCTGGGCGCTGACCAACGGCGAAGAGCGCAAGAAACTGGCAAGCTCCTCTGCCGACGACGAAAGCTCCAACGGCGTCGAGGTCGCGCTCGACCAGATTTTCGAGATGCGTGTGCCGTTCGAACTCATCCGTGCTGAAGAGGGCAGCCGCATCCGCTTGCGCTTCGCGATATGGCGCGAACACCTGCCGGTGGATTCGCTGCCGCTGGAAGGATGGATCGATCTTCACGCGGTCGCGGAGGAAGAGCTCGAGGGAAATCTGTACAGCGTCTCGACCTAGCTCGGCTTGCCCGCTGGTAAAGTGCGCTAGCTCGACTTGCCATGAAACCTTCGCCAAAACAGAGCTGCTCGGGACTCTTCGTCGGCCTGGCGGCGGTCGATATCAGCTATGCAGTCGAGGATATCCCGAGGCCTAACCAGAAAATCTCCGTACCGGAACAGCTGGTAACCGCCGGTGGACCTGCAACCAATGCAGCCGCAACGTTTGCATTTCTAGGCGGACGCGCGACGCTGGTCACGGCCGTTGGCCGAAACCTTCTGAGCCGCATTATTCGCGACGATCTTGCGCATCATTCTGTCCGATTGCACAATATGGCTGGCGATTGTGATGGGCCGCCGCCCGTTTCCTCGATTATGGTGCTTCGCAGAACCGGGGAGCGCAGCGTCGTGTCGGCGAACGCCGCCGTCTTCTCACCGATCAAAAAGGCCTTCGACCCGAAGTGGCTGGCCGGGGTGTCGATCCTTGAGGTCGACGGCCAGTACATGCCGCTGTGTATCGCTGCGGCGAAGGCTGCCTCTGAGCGTAATATCCCTGTAGTGCTCGACAGCGGAAGCTGGAAGCCGGGGATGGCGAGGTTGCTGAGGTTCGTGGATACGGCGATCTGTTCGGGGGATTTTCGTCCGCCGGGCTGTCGCAGCGAAGACGAAGCGTTCGAGTACCTCGTTTCCCACAAGATGAAGCGGGTTGCCATTACCCGGGGCGAACGTCCCATTCGCTACTACGACGATGGCATTACAGGCGAGATCCGGATTCCCAGCCCACAGCGGCGTGCGGTCGATACCCTCGGGGCAGGCGACATCGCTCACGGCGCCTACTGCTATTACTCCGCTCAAAGCCAAGGCTTTCGTGACGCTTTGCAGGCCGCCGCGCGAGTCGCAACATTTTCCTGCCGTTACCGTGGAACCCGCCAGTGGATGAAGAACTTTCATCCCTGAATCGGCTGCTTTCCGGGGCAGCCTGAGCAGCTCTGCTGCGCATCATAGTCTCCGTCAGTTATGCGCTTTCCCCGAATTGTTCTCTCGATACTGCTGCTTTGTACGGCGCTGTTTGCCGCCACGCCACAGCTACGCCAGATCGGCATGGTCAACATTCCCGGTGCACCGGGCTTCGGCGAACTGACCTTTTGCAACGGCATGCTTTTGCTGACGCATCCGGGAGCATCGGCGGTTGACGTCTTCGACCCCGTGAAGCGACGGGTGGTGGCGCAAATTGCCGGCTTGCAAGCTCCGCGCGGCATTGCCACCGACGAAAAAGGCGGCCGAGTGTATGTCGCGGATCATGGCAGCAACTCGATCGCAGTAATAGCTACGGATAGCTGGAAAGTTGTGGACTCGATCGGCCTGACGGGCTCGCCGGATTCGTTGCTGTATGACAGCGCGGGCAAGCTCTACTGGACCGACTCGGATGCGGGGACGATTTCGCTGCTCGACCTGCACACCAAACAGGATGTAGCTCGGACCGACACGGGCGGCACGCCGCGCGAACTGGAGTGGGACGGCGCGCGCAAGTTGGTTTTCGCCACGCTTCAGGATACCCATCAGGTGATCGTCGTCGATCCGGAATTAAAGATCGTCAACCGCTTCACGCTGAACGCTTCGCAACCTACTGGGCTGGTCTATGACCCGCAGTATCACGAACTGTATGTGGCCGTGCGTTACGCGGTGTTGGCAATCAGTGCCGATACTGGTGCCGAGATCGATCGAGTGGCCGCTCCCGCAGGCATCGATCGCATGTGGCTCGACCCTGATTCGCACACGCTGTATGCCGCCAGCGAAGGTTCGCTGCTTACGTTGAATGCCAAGGGACGGCTCTCGCTTGGCGACGAAATCCTTACGCAGGTCAAAGGAGACGCCGTCGCTTACGATGCTGAGAAGCATCTGGTGCTATTTCCAGGTGGCCGCGAAGGCAAGTCGAAGCTGATCATCTTCAGGCCGATGGAGCCGCAGGGCCAGTCGGGAAGCGACGAGCCGCAAGAGGCAAAAGCCCGGTAAAGCATTCCCTCCAGCGGTGCCCGTAGCGGGAAACTTTCGTCACTCGCGACAAGCCACAGATCCTTCGACGGGCTGAAGCACTCCTCAGGATGACAATTCATCAGACAACGCGCGGATGTCACGACTGAAGTCGTGCCCTGACGCAAGACGCAAAACCCTCGGACACTGGTGCCTGAAACGCGGCGACGGCCGTATTGCCTGCACCTTCTGCGGAACGCTCGTCAATCGTACCTTAACGATTGCAGCGCTTACCCGTGGCGTTGTCATCCGATCCCAAGCTCCCTTATCCCAGGTACGCCCGCGCCATAGGTCTCCACCACGGCCAGTCGTGGTAGCTCTGGTCGCCCCACACGTACATTTCGTGGCGGATGCCACGGGATCCCATAATTGCCGCCATCTGGCTGTTGTCGTTCCAGCACATGTCCCACTCGCCGGTAGAGAGCACGGTGCGAATGTGGTTGTAACGCCAGCCGTCGGTGCAGTTCGCAAGATAGTCGGGTGGATTGTTGAAGTAGGCGTCGTCGCCGTACCAGCCATCCAGAAAACGCTTGATGTCGAAGGCGCCGCCCATACTGACGAGATCGGTAACCTTGTCGGGATGGCGGAAGGCGAAATTCATCGCGTGATAAGCGCCGAAGCTGCATCCGGTGACGATGGTGCGCGGATTCCAGTTCTTGTTCCACATCAGCGGAATCACGTCGTTCAGGATGTAGTTTTCGTACTGCAGGTGGCGCTGCACTCGCCAGTAAGGGTGCGCTGACCTGTTGTACCAGCTTTCACTGTCGACGCTGTCGACGCAATAGATCTGAAGCTGGCCCCACTCCAACCGGTCGGCTAGCGCGGCAATCATCTTGTTGTCTTCATATTCATAGAACCGGCCCTGCGAGGTAGGGAAGACGATGACCTTCGGGCCGTCGTGCCCGAAGATAAGCATGTCCATGTTGCGTTGCAGGTCGTTTGACCACCAACGGTGGAATTCACGATTCACGTTGTGTATGCCTCTGACGGAGAGATTTTGTAGCGGTAGAATCTATTCCTGGTAACCCCGGACCATTAATTCTACAGGACGGCTGGTGATCCCATGAATCTCCTGGCCCTCCCATCGCCCAAGAAAGTTTTTTCATCACCCACTTCTTCACGGTGCAAGGCCAGAGCCGGTCGAAGGATTTCTACGTCGGCATTCTGGGAGGCAAGGGATTCTGACAGAGTCGCTCGACAATCACGGCTGGGAAATGCGCTGTTACATGCGGGATCCGGATGGCTACCTGATCGAGGTTGGACGGTACAGCCATGCGTCGATCGAGCGTTTTCAGGAATTCGACCGTTGAAACCGGCGCGTTTTCCACCCCGGGCGCATCTAACTTTCTATTGAGCTGCGGTACCCGCATCCCTTACATTTCTAATACCTCGTACAATGCCTATTTCAACCGAGATGAACGACACTCCTGTCGCACTGGCCGGCGATCTGAAATCGCGGCTGCGCCTCCACCAACAGTTTCCCTCGCAGCTGGTGGACGAGAAGCATGACTTCATCGTCTACTTGCCGCCGATGTACGGCGAGCAGCCGGACCGTCGTTTTCCCGTTCTCTACATGCAGGATGGGCAGAACCTGTTCGACCCCGAGACCTGCTTCTGCAAGGGCAGTTACTGGCAGATGGGCGAGACGGCCGATCATCTCACCGGAACGGGCGAGATCGAGCCGCTGATCATTGTCGGCATCTACAACACCGGCGAGCATCGCATCGACGAATACACGCCGGTGAAGGACCGCCGGCTTGGCGGCGGCGAGGCCGACGCTTACGGGCAGATGCTGGTGGAAGAGCTGAAGCCGTTTGTCGATCATACCTATCGCACCCTGCCGGGCCGTGAAAACTGCGGGCTGGGTGGGTCGTCGCTGGGCGGTCTGGTGACCCTGTATCTCGGTTTGCGGTACACGTGGATGTTCAGCAAGCTATCGGTGATGTCGCCGTCGGTGTGGTGGCGAAATCGCGCGATCCTGAAGACGGTGGCGCAGATCACGCATAAGCCGGAACTGAAAATCTGGCTCGACATCGGGACGAAAGAGAGTCAGCGCGCTCTGCCGGATGCGCGCGAGCTAAACATCGCGTTGGTGAAGAAGGGCTGGGTCGAAGGGCATGACCTGTCGTACATGGAGGTTGCTGACGCCGAGCACAACGAAGTGGCGTGGGCGGCACGCGTTGAGCCGATGCTGAAGTTCTTGTTTCCTATGGGGTAGACTGCTACATCTCCCTGATTGCGCTCGGAGCCAATCGAAATCTTGAGTGCCCCATCCTTCGCGCCCGTTGTTGGCGAGAGGTTGGGCTGGTCGATGCTCCCACCCTCCGCCAAAGGAAGGCGGAAGGATGGGGCACCCGGACGATTAATCCCGGACTGCGGTCACATCCATCTGATAAAAGCGGAACGTATGGTCATCACCGCCGATCTGTGCGTAGCGGTCTAATACCTCTCGCACGAATTCCAGTTTTTGGTCTTCGGGCACGCGCTTCGACCACTCGACAAACGTCACCGCTCCAAACGCCTCGAACCCTGCGCGTGATTGGAAGTCCCAACTCCTGTCGGTGACGTTCAGGCTGTTTACTTCGAGGCCGCAACGGTCGGCAAGCGCCGCATAATCATCTGGCTGGATATGTAAGTACGGATCGCGGAAATCTTCAAAGTAACCAGCCCACCGTGCTGACTTCCGAGTGTCTTCCAGGACCATCTCCAGGCTCTTCCGTTCGCCATCGGGAACAAGCCGCAACTGCGCCGTGGCCGCGGGCTTCATGGCATTCCGTATGGCACGCAGGGCTTCGCCCTGCTGAGGTATCCAGTGAAGAGCATTGAATGACACAATCAGATCGAACTCTTCGCGAAACTCGATCTGCCGGATGTCGCGGACCTCGAATTGGAGGTTCGGCCGCAGGAAATTCCTGGTTGCGAAGGCAATCATGTCGGCCGACGCATCAACTCCAACGACCTCGCCATGGGAGACGCGAGCTGCAATCTCGGCCGTGACCTTACCGTTGCCGCAGCCTAGATCAAGCACGCCTTCCGTGCCTTTGAGATCGAGCAGAGCGAGCACCTCGGCCGCCATAGACTCTTGCAGCATTGCTATGCGCGTGTATCCGGAAGCGTTCCAGTCAGTCATGATCGGCTCGGGAGTGAATGCAGCCAGTATAGCGTCGCTCGTCGCACTAGCCCTTGTTACAATGCTGCGACTCGATTTTGGAGCGGCCGATGATCTTGAAGATACTTGCCGTTGTCGTGGTGCTGATTGTGGCTGTGCTCCTCTTCGCCGCCACCAAGCCGAGCACTTTTCACATCCAGCGCTCACTGACGATGCAAGCGCCGGCTGACAAGATCTTTCCACTCATCGACGACCTGCACAACTGGCCGCGCTGGGCGCCGCAGGACCGCGATGACTCGACCATGAGGCGAAGCTTCAGCGGCGCCGCAAGCGGCGTGGGCGCAATGTCAAGTTGGAGTGGAACCGGCAGTACCGGCAAAGGAACGATGACGATCACGGAATCGACGCCGCAGTCTATCACCATCGCGGTCGATTGGACGCGGCCTTTCGCAGCGCGCAACATCAATCAGTTCACGCTGGAGCCGGACGGCAACGCGACAAAGGTCATGTGGAGCATGGACGGCCCCAACCTCTACATGATGAAGCTGATGAGCGTCTTTACCAACATGGACAGCATGATGGGCCAGCACTTCCAGGAAGGTCTGGCAAATCTCAAAGCGGAAGCAGAGAAATAAGCGTCAAGCCTCTTCCGCCAGCCGCTTTCGCAAATCGGCATTGCTCGCCATGTCGATACACGTCCAAGCCATTGTCAGAGCTCCGTCAATCATCGCCTTATCGGCGTCTTCGGTTACGCAGTGCGCAGTGAATTCCGGCTGATGATTGACTGCCGGCAGAGAGTTGATGCCGATCATGGGATGGATCGAGGGAATGGCGCGCGAGACATTACCCATGTCGGTGGATCCGGTGGGGCGTATCTCCCACTCCGAGTTCTCCGGATATTGACGTCCGAGAGCAGCCGAGTTCGCGCGATAGATCTCCGCCATCGCGCCGTCATGATGCATCTCAGCGTAGGGTTTGTCTCCGCCGGTGATGACCACCTTCGCTCCCGTGGCTAAACCGCCGGCTTCGAAGCAGCGGTATACCTTCGGCTCAAGATCGGCGAGCTGATCCAGGGTTTCGGAGCGAATGATGTACGTGGCCGACGTATGCCCAGGCACGACGTTGGGCGCGACTCCGCCGCAGGTCACGATGCCGTGGATGCGGTCGGTCGAGCGAATGTGCTGGCGCAACAAACCGAGAGCGGTCTGGGCGACGGTGATGGCGTCGGCCGCATTAATGCCGAGTTCCGGAAACGCCGAGGCGTGTGATTCTTTGCCGGTGTAGTGAACTTCGAACATCGAAGCGGCAATGATCTTGGAGCGCAGGATATCGATTGGCGCGGGATGAACCATCATGGCGGCGTGTACGCCCTGGAACGCGCCGCGCTCCAGCAAAAGTATTTTTCCGCCAGCGTTGCCGACTTCTTCGGCTGGCGTACCGATCACGCTGATCGTGAGGCCCACTTCGTCAGCAACTTTGGCTGCAGCCAATGCCGCTCCCACAGCCGACGCGGCGATGTTGTGGCCGCACGCGTGACCGATTTCGGGCAGCGAGTCGTATTCGGCGCAGATTGCGATATGCAGCGGACCTGAGCCAGCATGGGCGCGGAAGGCCGTTGGCAAATCGCAGATGCCTCTGTCCACCTGAAAGCCAGCTTCGTCTAGTGACTCGCAGAGCCAAGTCGATGCCTGCTCTTCTTCGAAGCCAATCTCAGGATGCGCGTGGATGCGGTGGCTGAGTGCAAGCAGATCCTGGTGCGCAGCGTTGTAGTGTTCGCGGGCAGCAGATTTTGCGTCCATCATCGTCTCTCTTGTGCGCGAGAATGTCGCACAAAACTTACCACGTCATTCTCTGGCTGAACAGGAGCGCAGCTTGATCGGGCTGAGAGGAACGGCTTGCCGGTTCGATGGGGTTGACTAGTTCACTCCCGGTAGTGAGCAGTTGCCGCCGTTCTGCAGCCAGCGCGGGCCTGATCCCCCGAGTTCAAGGATGTTTATGGGAGCGCCGACTTCCTCATGATGCGCGTTGATCTCGAGCCGAATGAGGCGATCGATCGAAGCCGCCGAACCGACGTTGCGCTGCTGGCCGGAGTTGGCGACATAAGGCTTGATCTGGTCCCAATAGCCAAGATAGAAAATTCCGTCTCCTTGGCGGCAGTTGCCGGGGCAGATTGACGTGCGCGTTGAAAGATATTGTCCACTTCCGGTGCGCTGGAGTTCGATGAGTCCCAGCATCGGCTGGCCACCTACCACTTCTGCCAACGCCAACGCAACAAAGTCCCCATGCCCACTGTTCTGCTGCGTCAGCTGCTGGTATTCGGTCGGATTATTGCGCTGAAGATAGGCGAGCAGAGTTTGCGTGCGCCGCTGGAGGGAATACGCCGTGGCATCGACGTGCTCTTGGAAGGTTCCCGGACGCGCGTATCCGTCGCGAATGGCGTCAGTGGAACGATAGCCGGCGCCGTAGTGAGCCAGCCCGGAGACCGTTGCGTAGACATTCTGGTACTCGAAGAGCTTGCACTCGGTGGCGTTGCGATTGGCGCCATAGACCGCCCGACTGTCGGCGGCGAGCACCACGCGATGGCGACTACGCAAGGCGATCGCGGCCGTAGCTGGGGCACGGGCTGACGGAATCAGACACAACAGCGCCAGAACTAAACAACGATTGATTGCGGCAGTGGCTCTAGGCATCCGCTTGTATGAACCCGAAACTTCCGCGCTCCACTCTCGCCGTGCTAACCGCTGTGGCGGATGTGCATTACGTCGCCATCCTTCACAATGTATTCCTTGCCTTCCAGCCGCAACGTACCGCGCGCTCGGGCCTCGGCTTCCGAACCGGCTTCCAGCAGTTGATCCCAATGAATGGTCTCGGCACGAATGAAGTGGTGTTCCAGGTCGGTGTGGATGGCTCCGGCAGCATTGACGGCCTTCGAGCCGCGCTCCACGGTCCAGGCGCGGCACTCATCCTCGCCGACGGTGAAGAATGAAATCAGGCCAAGTAGCTCATAGGTTTTGCGGATAAGCCGCACCAGTCCGCTTTCCTTCAAGCCGTAGCTCGAGAGGAATTCCGCCGCATCCTCGTCGCTCATCTCAGCTAGTTCGGCTTCGACTTTGGCGCAGACCGCAATCGCGCCGGTGTTTGGCCGTGAGCTCACTTCGCCGACCTTGTACTTATCGACGGCTTCCTCAAGATCTTTGCCGAGCGTCGGGCTCTCGCCGATGTTGAGCACATACAGCATCGGCTTCTCACTGAGGAACATGAAGCCGCGCAAGCGCTTCTTGTCTTCGGGAGTCATCTCCATTTCGCGAAGTGGCTTCTCGGTTTCCAGATGCGCTTTGGCGCGCAGCAGCAATTCGTATTCGCGCTCGATCTCCGGCGACTTCATCTTCTTCAGATCTTTCTGGACGCGCTCCAGGCGCTTTTCCACCTGGCCAAGATCGTTGACGATGAGCTCGAAGTCTATGTTCTTGATGTCGCGCAGAGGATCGATAGAGCCGACGTGAGCGATGGAATCGTCTTCAAAGACACGCACGACGTGAGCGAGCGCGTCGACGTTGCGCAGGTTCGCGGCAAATGCGGTTTCGTTCAACGCTTCTTTGCTCAGTGCAGCCACGTCGGCATATTCTACGCTGGCATGAACGAGCTTCTTGGGATTGCATTGGGCAGCGAGGCGGTCGAGACGATCGTCGGGTACCTTGGCGACGCCGAGATGCGCTTCGCGCGGATTGCCCGAACGCTGCGTCACCTGCTGCTTGGTCAACATTACGAACAGGGAAGTCTTGCCTACCTGTGGCAGGCCTATGATGCCGGTTTTCATGATTTAGCTTTCAGCCTTTCGCTATTCGCTACTCGCTCTTCGCAACGCTTCTTTGCGGGCTCGGCTCCTGGCCTTTAGCTCTTGGCGAGAAAGAATGGGGCGCTTGACCAGTGATCACGCGCAATTGCAGCTCGAAACTGGAACAGGAACTAAAATCCAGTTTACGTCATTCGCCTCGCGGTCAGAAAGATCACTGCCAGTCCGAGGAGCAGCACTGAGCCTTCCAGTCGCGTCGACCATACGTGTAGCCGATTAAACTCCACGCGTCGCGCGTCGTCCGCCGGGACCTGATCGATCATCACCATGTCCTTCTTGAGCGCTTCCATTCTGGCGCCGACGCCGAACATGCTGATCAGGGTCAGGAGGATCATCAGGTAGACGAGCAGATGGCGCAAGGCAAACGGCTCGGCTGAGCCATTCACCACCACCGAGTTGATCATTGAGGTGGCAACGAACACGATGCCACAGGCGATGGCCATTCCATGCAGGAGCACCAGGCTGCGGCTTACAACGTTGCCTGCGAGCTGATGACTCGGAAGAATGTTGGGTCTAAACACGGTCGGAGCAACGACGAAGGCGAAGAAGATAATGCCGCCAATCCACACGACGAGCGAGAGCACCATCAGGAAGCGTATGAAGGACATAAATACCTCTGGGGAAACTCCTTATTCTAAATGGAAGCTGCTGCCGAGCGTCTTTCGACAGGTGAACCGCGAGGAAACGTCTGCTCTGGATTTACTAGTTGGTTAAGGACATCTCCGTAGTCTGATACCTCCATCGGATAGATAGCAACCATTTCGGCAACTTCAAAAAGGGTGGGAAGACACAATGAAGCGGAAACTGATTCTCTCAACAGCTACAGTGCTGCTGTGCGGATGCTGGGCAATTGCGCAAGCGGGTGGAGCAGCGGGAGCGGGCGCGGGCGCAGGAGCCGGCGCGGGCGCTGGCAGGGCCGCACCGGGTGCGAGCTCGTCCGGCAGCATGGGAACGCAGTCGGGTACGATGGGCGGCCAGACTGGAACTCAGACCGGCACGATGGGTGGTCAATCGGGATCGACCGGAACCATGAACACTCCCGGCGCGAACTCGCAGACACCGAGCGCCACGACACCAGGCACAACTCAACCGGGAACTACAGTAACGCCGAACTCGACGACCACACCGGGCGCAGTTCCGTCATCGCCCAGCGTGGCTCCGAACACGCCAACTGCGGCACCCAATACGCCGAGCGCAGCGCCTAACAGTCCAACGGCGGCGCCTAATACTCCAGACGCGACTACAAATGGAGGTTCAACTACTACGCCTCCTCCGAGTTCGACTGGAGCACCGCCGCAGCAATAAGGGCAGCCAAACAGCGGATGAAGAGGAGCCCGGATGTGGGCTCCTTTTTCATGTTTCATGCTCTAATCGGCGGCGACCGCCCGCAAGACCCTGGTTTGCCGGGTGGCAACCTCGAATGCCTGGCTCAGGTCGTCAATCAGATCGTCGACATCTTCGGCGCCCACGGAGACCCTAACTAAGTCCGCCGGAATGCTTTTCTGTTGGCGCAGGTGCGCCGGAATGCTGGCATGCGACATATAGTTAGGCAGGCTGATTGTCGAGTTCACTCCGCCAAAGCTCACCGTGATTGCGAATAGCTTCGTCGCTTCGACGACAGTGCGCGAGAACTCAGGATCGCCGGTGACAAAGCTGAGCACCGCTCCATCGCCTGAGGCTTGTGAGCGATGGATGGCAAGTTGGCGCACGTCGGCCAAGCCAGGATAGTAGACGCGGTCCACGGCCGGGTGAGAGTCCAGCAGCCGGGCAATCGCCTGGGCGTTCGACTGTTGCCGGTCCAACCGCAGCGAGAGCGTTTTGCTCCCACGCAACAGCAGGAAGCTGTCGAATGGCGACAGGCCAGCGCCCTCGCCGTTCTGAATCAAGTACAGTTCCTGGCCAAGTACCTCGTCGGCCACCACGACGGCGCCGGCCATCACGTCGCTGTGTCCGCAAAGAAATTTGGTCGCGGAATGTAAAACGATGTCGGCGCCGAGCTCCAGCGGTCGCTGGAGATAAGGCGACATGGTGCTGTTATCGACACACACCAGCGCGTTGCTGCGGTGAGCAATCTCGACAACGGCGGAGATGTCGATGATCTGCAGCAGCGGATTGGTCGGGCTCTCCACGTAAATGAGTCGCGTGTTGGTAGTGACTGCCTTGGCCACCGCATCGAGATCGGTGAAATCGACGTAGCACACGTTGATGCCGCGCTTCGCGAGAATGCGCGAGAAGAGCCGATAGGTTCCGCCGTATAAGTCGTCGCAGGCCAGAATCTCATCGCCAGGCGAGAGCAGCCGCGTCACCGCAGTGATTGCAGCCAATCCCGTGCTGAAGCAGAAGCCTCTCGTGCCGCACTCGAGAGCCGCAAGCTGCTTCTCTACGACGGACCTCGTGGGATTGCCGCTGCGGGAGTAGTCGTACTCGCCGAAAGCGGTGGCGTCGTCCTGACGGAAGGTGGCGGTCTGGTAGATGGGCGTGTTGGCGGGCGTGAAGCGGTCGCCGGGAGCGGGATCGAATGTCAGTAATCGAGTTGCGAACTTCACGCTGCACCTCCTTGTTCGGTACCCAGTGGCCAACAGCCAGTAGTCAGTTGAACAGCTTGCGATGGGACCTTGGATTGGTTGACCGCGACAGATTGTTGAAGCTTCTCCGCTCTGTGTTCGCGGCTTAGGTCGAACAGGTCGGCCATCACAGCAGTTGTGGTTGGCCAACGTCCTGCTCCGCGGCCGGTCCAGACATGCTGCGAGTTCGCGTGACCTGTGTTGATCAGCAGGCAGTTCTCTTCGTTCCGAATCTGGGCAAAAGGATGGGTCGAATCGACTAGCCGGGGTTTCACTTCGAGGTGAACTCGGCCTCCGTCCAATGCCGCGGTGCCCACCAGTCGAGCGCGACTACCTTCGCGCACGGCCGCCTGCACCCAGTCGAGATCGATGGAGTCGATTCCGGTAGAGCTGACGTAGTGAGCGCCAATCTCCGGAAAAGCCCGCCGCGCCAAGAGCCGCAACTTGCAAACTGTGTCGGAGCCCGATAGATCGGCGCTGGGATCGGCTTCGGCGAAGCCACGCGCCTGCGCTTCGGAGATGGCCTTGTCCCAGGAGCAGCCGGCTGCGATGCGGTCGAGGATGTAGTTGCAGGTGCCGTTCAGTACGCCCGAGAGCGACACGATACGTCCGTCGTCAGCCAGCGCCCGCACGGCCTCGAGCGCCGGTACAGCGCCGCCTACGGCCGCCGAATAGCGAAGTGCGTTGTGGGTTTCCAGTTGCGCGTTGGTTGCCAACAGCAGTTTGTTAGCGGTGACAACCGGCTTGCCCGCATTGAGCGCGGCCTGCACCAGGTCGCCGGCCGGATCGTTACCGCCAATCAGCTCGACTACCACATCCACATCGTCAATCACGTTCCAGCAATCGCGCGTCAGCAGGTTGCTCGGAGCGTCGTCGAGATGCAGCTCGGGACGTCGAACGGCGATACCGGTGACGTCGAACAGCTGTGGATGCTTCCAGAGCTCCTGGAAAACACCCAGACCGACCGTGCCGAGTCCGAGAAGCCCGACGCGCAGAGGCGCAGGCGAGGAAGCCGTCGGCGAGAGTACTGAGCGATGGCTGCCGACGACGGTTGCGTAGTTTTCGCCCAGAGCGGCAACCTCGAAGGGCACGCCCGTCTTTCTGCCGAAGGAGATGGCTTTCTTCTGCACCACTTTGCCGGCGATCGTCAGCGCGTCGGCAAAGTTGATCTCGTCGAAACGCTTGGCGTCGGAGCAGGTGGCGGGATCGTTGTTGTAGATACCATCCACGTCTTTGATCAGGCGACAGCGGGCTTTGAGCTGCTTGGCAAGGAATAGAGCCGACAAATCGGAGCCGCCGCGTCCGAACAGGGCGACCCTTCCGAGACGATCACGCGCGACGAATCCGGGGATGACGGCGACGCGGCCTTGGCCAAGCACGTTCTCTACGGCACTAATGTCGGCGCTGACCGGCTCAGTATCGTTGGAGCTGGTCTCGGCGATCAGCCGAATCTGTCCCGGATCGAGTACCTGTGCTGGAATGCCGAAGCGATCAAGCTCCAGCGTGAGGAATGCGGTGGCGACCTCTTCGCCGGTGGCGACGATACGAGCGATCGCTTCTTCATTCGCGTTGCGGTAGTCCTCGACAGTGTCTAGCAGACGATCGGTTTCACCCGCAAAGGCCGAAACCACGGCAACGACGCGATACTGGCACCGAATCCAGCGATAGATTTCGTGAACCGCATGGGGCAGGTCGGCGCGTGACTGCAAAACCGAGCTTCCGAATTTCAGGACGATTACTTTGCGAGACATACTTCCTCCTTAGGCTCGGTGATTTCGATCGCAGTCAGAGCGCTTTCCAGATCGGCGATGATGTCGGCGGGATTTTCCAGGCCGACAGAGAGCCGTACTAGCCCGTCGGTCACGCCGGTGCGCTCGCGGATTTCACGGGGCACATCGCCATGAGTCATCGAGACCGGGTGGGTGATCAGCGTCTCGACTGCGCCGAGGTTCTCGGCCAGCAAGCAAAGGCGAACGGTGTTCATGAGCTGAATGCCAGCGTTGGCGCCGCCTTTGAGTTCGAAGGAAAGTATGCCTCCGGGAAGCGCTTGCTGTTTTTCTGCAAGGGAGAATTGCGGGAAGGTGGCGAGGCCGGGGAAGTGAACGCGGGCGACTTTGGCATGCTGTTCCAGCCATTCCGCAACCTTCTGTGCATTGGTGGAGTGCTGTTGCAGTCGCAAGGGAAGTGTCTTCAGTCCCCGCAGCGTCAACCACGACTCTTGCGGAGACTGGATGCAGCCCAGCGTCTTGCGCACGACGCGCAGACATTCGATGAGGGCCTGGTCGCGCGTGGCGATTGAACCACCGACTGTGGAGTTGTGACCCTCGATGTACTTCGTGGTCGAGAGCAAGGAAATGTCGGCACCCAGATCCAGCGGACGCTGCAGCGCTGGCGTGAGGAACGTGTTGTCGACTGCAAGTCTCACTCCGGCCGCGTGCGCAACGTTGGCGATGGCCGCGATGTCGGTCAGCTTCAGCGTCGGATTCGCTGGCGTCTCGATGAAAACCAGGCGGGTATTGGGTTGGATCGCCTGGGCGACAGCTTGCGGATCGGCCGTATCGACGAACGAAGCTTCGACGCCGAAGTTGGTCAGGATCTGCTGGAAGAGCCGTACTGTGCCGCCATAGACGACGTCCGAGACGACAACGTGATCGCCGGCTTTCAGGGTCGCAAAAAACAGCGCTGAGATAGCAGCCATGCCACTGGAGAAACACACCGCCGGCGGCGTGTCTTCCAGCGCTCCCAGAGCCGATTCGAGGGCCGAAACCGTAGGATTCGCAGCACGCGAATAGGTGAAACCCTTGTGAACGCCGACAGCTTCCTGATGGTAGGTCGTAGATTGATAAATCGGGGTGAGAACAGCACCGGTCGTGGGATCGGGCCTAAGGCCGCCACGTACCGCAGTCGTTGAGAATAGCTCAGCCGAGAAGGCCATTGAAGTACTCCAATCGAAAAATTACCCGGAAACAGCAAGACCGCCTGTCCTAGGCGGCCGGTCACGATTGGAGTTTTCTCTGGTTGGGCTGTCAGACTCCGAATGTGACGCAGGCACCGCCTAGGGTGCACATGGCCATGATCATTCGGTGAGTCATTGACAACATATTTAGAAAGTACCTTAGGTATTCGAGGCTGTCAACCTTCGCTGGAAATCGATCTGCGACTAACAGGGGATCGTTCAATATGGTCTGTCCGTAAGATCGGCTAGAAAAAGAGTAGGCCGCCGGAGCGAGACGGCAGCCTTTTCCTGACGTTATGCGGCTGATCACCGGAACGCCGAACAAGAAGTTGGATGCTATTTTTGATAAAAGGCTTGCCTGTGAAAAATCAAAAATGTGAGCTGCGGGATCTTAGCCGTGGGGGATCGGAGCGCTAACTATGCAAGAAAAGGAGTGCTGGTTGAGCAGCTTGCTTCCATAAAAGAGAGATGCCCTTCCCGGAGGAAAGGGCATCAAGAAATCAGACGCGCCAGCCTTGCTGGAAGGTTAGCGGGTAAAAGCGCCTATGGCGGCAGCTTCGTCGTCTTTCACATCAAACACGGTATACAACTTCGTAATCTGAAGGAGATCGTGAACTTTCTTGGTCAGATTCAGCAGCTTCAGCTCGCCGCCCTGATTGCGGACGGAGGTGAAGGCACTGACCAACTCGCCGATGCCCGAGCTGTCGATATAGCTGACGTCACCCAGGTTCAGCAGGATCTTCTTCTGCCCTTTGCCGAGCAGGTCTTTGATGGTGTCGCGCAAAATGACGCTGCCTTCGCCGAGAGTGATTCGTCCACTCAAGTCGACGATGGTGATCCCATCTACCTGCCGCGTGCTCGCTTTCATGCTCACGTGGAAGCCTCCTGGCGGTCCAGATCATTGCCCTGGAGCCGCTTGATCAAAATGATTTCAGTGCCGGGATTCAGTTTACGAAACCGAACCTCATCCATGAATGCCCGCATTAAGAATATGCCACGGCCCGACTCTTTTAAAAGGTTCTCGGGAGCCAGCGGGTCGGGCACCTCGTCAGGTACAAAGCCTTTACCTTCATCAGTAATCGTGAATATTAACTGCTGGCCGCTCTGCTCCATAGTCAGATTCACGCGCTTGGCCGGGTCGTAGGCATTGCCGTGCAATACGGCGTTGATCATGCCCTCCCGAACCGCCATGGAGATGCCGCTGCGAGTGTCTTCGTCAAAACCGGCCTGGGCCGATATCCGATCAGCCATCTCCTCGGCCTTATTTACGCTTTCCAGCGTTGATTCCATCCGGTACGAAACGCGTTGTGGCGCGGTCATCAATCGCTCGCTCACCTGAGGCGCGGTGGTCTACGGCCGAATACTCAGGAATTCTGCAGTTTGCCTGTTCGCGACAGACTTGTCAATGAAAGGGTTTCGAATGGCGAGTTTGCCGCGACATTCTCAACCATAATGGGAGTCGATGGACCGAGTTGCCATCTTCCCATCTTGCCTTTTATGCAATCGCAACGGAAGAACGGCGAGAAGGGAAAAACGGAGGCGCGGTGCTAACTTGCCGCCCTCTCACCGAATGCTATAGAATTAGAACGAACGTTCGTGCGAATCTGTTCTTACCTTTAACGCCTACCACCTTACCGACATGCCAGCCTCTATCACAAGTCGCGATGGCGAACGCCCCACTCCCCAGGATACGCGGTTTGACCGGCGCCTCGCCGAAATCCTTGACTATGCCACCGAAGTTTTCGCAGAGAAAGGATACGAAGGAGCCTCGATGCGCGATCTGTCGCGACGCAGCGGCATCTCGCTGGCGGGGCTGTATTACTACTTCGAATCGAAAGAGAAGTTGCTGTACTTCATCCAGCAGCACACCTTCAGGACCATTATGGAGCGCTTGCGGACGCGTCTGGCGACCAGCAACGATCCGGAGACCCGTATCCGCATCTTCGTGCACAACCACGTTGACTACTCCGTAGCCAAGCAGAAGGCGATGAAGGTGCTCTCGCACGAAGACGACATCTTGAAGAACGGATACGGGTCTGAACTGGCGGCGATCAAGCGCGAGTATTACCGTATCTGCGTCGGGTTGGTGGACGACCTCGTGAAGGCCGACGGGTTGAAGCCGGCGGGCCCGAATGCTGAGTCGGAAGGCATCAATACGCGGACCGCTGTTATGGGTCTGTTCGGCATGATGAACTGGCTTTACACCTGGTATAGGCCGCGCGTCGATCCCGACGCGGAGGTTTTGGCGCGTGAGTTCGGCGACATTTTCCTAAGCGGAATCCGGACTGCCAGAGAAGAAAGTAAGGACGCTGCGGTTTCGGCAAGGAAAAGTCCTCGCGCAAAAACCCAAGTGCGAAAGGCCGCGCGTAAAGCCGGAAATTAAGGGAGGTGCATTTGGATGAGTAGTACGACGTCGAGCGTAGCCACAGAGAACAAGCAGCTGATTCGTTACCGCACCGAAAACGGAGTTGCGGTGATTGAGCTGAACGATCCTCCTGCGAACACGTACAGCTATGAGATGAACCGCCAGCTCGACGATGCGATTCTGCAGGCGCGTATGGACGAAGGCGTGTACGTGATCGTGCTGACAGGGGCAGGAGAGAAGTTCTTTTGCGCCGGAGCCAACATTCAGATGCTCACCGAGGTCGATCCGACCTTCAAGTACTACTTCTGCCTGCATGCGAACGAGACGTTACTTCGTCTGGAGCACACGCCCAAGCTGGTGATCGCCGGGCTGAACGGACACTGTGTCGGCGGAGGGCTTGAAGTCGCCATGGCAGCCGACATTCGTCTAGCGCGCAAAGACTCCGGCAAGATTGGTCTGCCGGAAGTGAATCTTGGCGTACTTCCGGGAACCGGCGGAACACAGCGTCTGTCGAGGCTTCTGGGCAAATCGAAGGCCATTGAACTGATGGTGCTGGGCAAGACCTTTTCCTTCGACGAGGCGAAGGAATTTGGGCTCGTGAATGAGATTTTCGAAGGGGATGATTTTTCTGAGCAGGTGATGAACTATGCTCGCCAGTTCTGTCCGCCTAATAAGGCCGCCAAGGCGGTAGGACGTATCAAGCGCGCAGTGCAGACCGGCTGGGAGATTCCGATTGAAGCCGGGTTGGCTCTGGAGCGGGAAAATCAGCAACTGCTCTTCGAAAGTGCCGACGCAAAGGAAGGTCTGGCGGCATATATCGAAAAGCGTCCGGCGAAGTTCACGGCGAAGTAGGGAGTATGATGATTGACCCGTTAGCCGGAAGCGCGAAATTTGTTTTAGCTGTAAGGATTACCTTTGGATTGGCAATGAAGAAAGTCGGAGCCGCATAGCGGAGAGACCCGCATTCATGAACTCTGCGTCCAGCAACACGTTCACGCGTATCGCGGTCGAGCTTCGGCCTCCCGCAGCTCGCGTGACACTCAACAATCCGCCGCTGAACATCATCGACATCCGGATGATGGAAGAGTTGCGCGCTGCATTGGAACAGGTTGAGGCGCGGCCGGAGATCAGTGTCATTGTCTTCGCAGGTTCCGAGCGCGGGTTCTCCAGCGGAGTAGATATTGCGGCGCACACACCGGACAAGGTGCGTGGCATGCTGACCGATTTTCATAGTGTGATTCGCTCGATTGTTTCTAGCAGCAAGCTTACGATTGCGAGTGTTCGGCGGCATTGCCTCGGAGGCGGAGCGGAACTTGCGCTGATGTGCGACATCATTTACGCTTCGCCGGATTCCGTGTGGGGTTTTCCGGAAATCAAGCTGGCCTGCTATGCCCCGGTGGCAAGCGTGGCCTTGGCCGCGATCGTCGGGCAGAAGCTCGCGGCAGAATTGCTGCTGACGGATCGAACTTTAAGCGGGGAAGAGGCGCTGGCTGGAGGGCTGGTTAACGGTCTGGCGGAGGATCCAGAAACCTTAGCAGCTGAATGCGTGCAACGTGTCGCGCAACTAAGCCCAGCGGCCTTGAAGCTAGCCAAGAAAGCCTTTTATGCGTGGGATTCGATGCATTTCGACAAAGGATTGACGCGGGCGGAGCAGATTTACAACGACGAGCTGATGAAGACTTCCGATGCGCAGGAAGGCATCAACGCGTTTCTCGAACGTCGCCGCCCGAAGTGGATAGGGAAGTGAAGATCGCCGCGCAGGTCAAAAGGAAATAAGATTGGATTACGAGATCGCACCGGAGGATTTGAAAGCGCTGCGAGACAACGGGTCGGACGTTGTCCTGGTCGACGTTCGAGAACCGTGGGAGATCGAGACCGCGAGCCTCGGCGGCACGCTTAACATTCCGATGAACGATATCCCGTCGCGTTATGGCGACGTTCTCGATCAGCAGAAGCACATCGTCATTCTGTGCCATCACGGCGTGCGCTCCTGGAACGTGACCGCGTGGCTTCGACAGCAGGGATATGACAAGGTTCAATCATTGCGAGGCGGCATCGATCGCTGGGCAAGAGAGATTGATCCGAAGGTGCCGTTGTACTAACGGCTAAAGGCTTCATGATGAAAAAAGAATTAATTTCACTACGCGTCAACCGACGCACCCATGAATTAGCTGTCGAACCCAGCAAATTGCTACTCGACGTGCTGCGGCAGGACCTCGATCTCACGGGTTCGAAGCGCGGCTGCGACGATTCTTCCTGCGGAGCGTGTACGGTGCAGTTGAATGGCGTTCCAATGCTCTCGTGTACCATGCTCGCCGCAAGCTGCGAGGGCCAGGAGATCACTACCGTGGAAGGTCTGGCCGACCATGGCGGGCTCGCGGCATTGCAGAAGGCGTACGGTGACTTCGGAGGCGCTCAGTGCGGATACTGCACGCCCGGTTTCATGATGACGGTGAAGGCGTTGCTGGCGTCGAATCCTGATCCCACGGACGAAGAAATTCGCGAGGCCCTGAGCAGCAATCTCTGCCGCTGTACCGGATATCTACAGATGTTTCAGGCGATTCGGGCCGCGCTTGCCGCGGAACAAAAGGGCATGAAACATGAATTGGTGGGGGCGAAGTAGGCGATGAGCGAATTTTCAGTAATCGGTAAGCCCATTGCCATGATCGATGCCGCCGGAAAGACGACCGGTGCGGGCAAGTACACTGACGACTTCAAACTCCCCGGAATGCTGATCGGCAAGATTCTGCACTCGCCGTATCCGCATGCGCTTATCAAGAGCATCGACACTTCGCGCGCGAAGGCGTTGGAGGGAGTGGTTGCCGTCGTGACCGGCGAAGATGCGCCTAACACCTACGGCATTCTTCCCGTCGGTCACGATGAGACTGCTCTCGCGGTCGGCAAGGTACGGTATGTCGGCGATCACGTTGCTTGCGTGGCTGCGGTTTCGGAAGAGATTGCCGAACGCGCCCTCGAACTAATCGACGTAGAATACGAGCCGCTCCCTGCCTATTTCGACCCAGAACTGTCGATGAAGACAGAGGGCCATCTCATTCACGAGAACCGACCGAACAATATCGAGAAGGACTACCATCATGTTTTCGGCGATCCGGAGAAAGGCTTTGCCGAAGCCGACTACATCGCCGAAGCACGGTACATCGCCCAAGAAGTGACGCATGCTGCGATGGAGCCGCACTCTACACTGGCTAACTTCGAACTCGACCCGTACACAGGTACACTCGGCCGTTTGACCGTGATTTCTTCGACGCAGGTTCCCTACTACCTGCAGCATAAGCTCTCACTGGTGCTCGAGATGCCGATGTCGCAGATCCGGGTGATCAAGCCGCTGGTGGGTGGCGGCTTTGGAGGAAAGAGTGAGATTATCCCTCTCGAGATTATTGCTGCCGTTACAGCCCGCGCGGCGAGGGCTCCGGTGAAGATTACCTACACGCGGGAAGAAGTGTTTTGGGCGCATCGCGGCCGGCCGCGCACGATCATCGACCTCAAGACGGGAGTAAAGAAAGATGGCCGCGTCACTTCCGTTGCCTGCAAGGTTATTCAAGACGGCGGCGCTTATTGTTCTTACGGAGTGGTAACGATTCTGTACTCGGGCGCCTTGATCGGCGCCTTGTATGACATCCCGCATATCCGATATGACGGCTACCGCGTGCTTACTAACAAGCCAGCCTGCGGCGCCATGCGCGGACATGGCACGGTCAATGTCCGCTTCGCCTTCGAGTCGCAGATGGACGAGATTGCTGCCAAGCTGAACCTTAATCCGGCTTCTGTACGCCGAATCAACCTGCTGAAGCCGCCGACCATCACGGTGAATGGCCTCCGCGTGCTGAGCTATGGTTTGCCTGAGTGCATCGACCAAGTGATCACCCGCTCAGGCTGGGATGAGCGCAGAGGCAAGCTGCCAAAGGGCCGCGGGTTGGGCATGGCGTGCAGCCACTACGTGAGTGGCGCAGCGAACAGCATCATTCGTTCCGACATGCCGCACTCGACGGTGAACATCAAAATTGATCGCGATGGCGGAGTGGTTGTTTATACCGGAGCTTCGGAGATTGGGCAGGGATCGGACACCATGACCGCTCAGGTAGTCGCGGAGGTGCTGGGCTGCGACCTTTCGCGCGTTCGGGTGATCGCCGCCGACACCGACCTCACGCCGATCGATCTGGGTTCTTACTCGAGCCGCGTAACTTTCATGGCCGGCAACGCGGCTCTGCGAGCTGCCCAGGATGTGAAGAAGAATATCGTGAGCGCAGCCGCGAAGAGAATGGACTGCGCTCCGGAAGACGTCATTATGCGGGGCGATCGCGTCTACAAGAGTGGAACGACCGGCGGCGGCCGTGACCCTGGTGCAGCCGAAATCCTCGAGAAGGTCGACGCTCCTCGTGGACGAGTGGATGGGCAGATTCTTCGAGGCTCAGTGCTTCAGACGCGAAAGGACCAGGGTCCGAAAGAGCACATGAGCTTTGAAGAAGCTGTGGTTTCGGCGATCGACTTTCACGGAGCGCTGACGGGAACCGGTTCGTACGCTCCGCCGGTCGAGGCACGCGGAGGTCGGCACAAGGGCGGAGGCGTGGGTCCGTCACCTGCGTACTCGTACTCGGCGCAGGTCGCTGAGGTCAGCGTCGACGAGGAGACAGGCCAAATCAGCGTGCACAAGATCTGGGCGGCTCACGATTGCGGACGCGCTCTGAATCCCGTTGCCGTCGAAGGCCAGGTGATCGGATCGGTATGGATGGGGCTAGGTCAGGCCCTGCAGGAGGAGATGGTCTGGAAAGACGGACTGCTGATGAATCCGGGCATGCTGGAATACCGCAGCCCGTCGTCGGAGGAGTCGCCGGAGATCGATTGTGTGATTGTTGAGAGCATCGATCCGGAAGGGCCGTTCGGTGCAAAGGAAGCCGGAGAAGGCTCACTTGCGGCAACGATTCCCGCGATCTCCAACGCAATCTACGATGCGGTTGGCATTCGTCTGCGCGAGTCTCCGTTCACACCCGAACGCGTGCTGTCGGCTCTGCGGGCCAAAAAGGGACTGAAGCGAATCGAGATGACCGAGCACGTCGACCCGACCGCGCCGACAACGTTCCGTGAGCACGGGGGCTCGCTGTGGTTTAAAGGCAAGGGGCCGATGCGACATCCGTTGGATCCGGCGCGGCAACCCGCTGGCACGACAACTGGAGGTGAGCGGTGAGTCTGCCAACGTTCCAGTTACTGCGTCCCAGGACTCTGGAGGAAGCCGTCGCCTTCATGGCGAAGCATGAGGGCGAATTGAAAGTCGTTGCCGGTGGAACCGATCTGCTGCCGTCGATGAAGCAGAAATTGTTTACGCCCGGCTTTGTTCTGGATTTACGTGGAATTTCTGAGCTGCGCGGCATACGCGATGTGGCTGGAAACGGCGCCGAGATTGGCGCGCTGACCACGCTGGCGGAAGTAGAGCACTCGCCGATGATCCGACGCGACTACGCCGTCCTGCATGACGCCGTTAGAACGGTGGCGTCGCCCGTGCTGCGCAATATGGGCACGCTGGGCGGCAACGTCTGTCTGGACACACGCTGTCTCTGGTACAACCAGTCGCTCGCCTGGCGCAAGAGTTGCGGATTTTGCCTGAAGAAGGATGGCAATCTGTGTCACGTCGCGCCGGGCGGAAAGTTTTGTTGGGCGGCCTTTTCGGGCGACACCGCACCTGCTCTCCTGTGTCTGGGAGCAGAACTGGAGATCGCCGGATCGAGCGGGCTTCGTCGTATTCCGCTATCGGAATTCTACGTCAACGACGGCATCGTGCGGCTGCATTTGGGGAAAAATGAAATCGTCACTCGCATTCATCTGCCAGCATCGTCGGCAGGATGGCGAGGAAGCTATCAGAAGCTCCGTATACGCGGCAGCATCGACTATCCGCTGGCCGGCGTCGCCGTGGCGATGAAGATGAACTCCGGCCGGGTAGAAGATGCCCGGGTCGCGATAACCGCCGTAAATCCGGCGCCGCACCTCTTGAACGATGCGGACGCGCACCTGATCGGTCTTGCTCCGACCGAGGAGATCGCGGAAAGAATCGGGGAACTGGCGGCGCGCACGGCCAAGCCGCTCACGACGTCGGTTCTGACGCCGGAATATCGCCGCGAGATGGTAAAGGTCTACGCCAGGCGAGCGGTGATGGCGGCCGCGAATTAGTCGGTTGTCAGTGTCGGACAAACGGAGTAACCCGAGAAGACTAACCACCGATCACTGAGAACCGACAACTGCTCATGATTACCGACTGCCACGTCCACATACAGCCACTGGAATTATTCAAGCCGGAAGCGCTGGCACTGATGAAAAAGTCCCGCAAGGACTTCGATCGGGTTGCCGAGTACTGCGCTTCGCCAAAGGCATTCCTGAAGCATCTCGACGGCATTGGCATTGACCGCGCTGTGCTGATCAACTACGTCGCGCCGGAGGTCATTGGCTTCACGCCGGCCGTCAACGAGTTCATCGCGAACTACGTCAAGGAAGATCCGAAACGGCTGATCCCTTGTGGCAGCGTCCATCCTCGGCACACGTCGAATGTGCTGGCCGACATGGAGCAGATTGTTCGCCTGGGCATTAAGCTCATCAAGATACATCCGCCGCACCAGCTGCTTTATCCCAATGACTACGTTAACGGGGTGAAGGAGCTTGAGATTATCTATCGCGCGGCCGAGGCGAACGGCATCCCCATCATGGTGCACACGGGAACGTCGATTTTTCCGGGCGCCCGCAACAAGTACGGTGATCCGATTTACGTTGACGACGTCGCAGTCGACTTCCCGAAGCTGAAGATCCTTCTGGCCCACGGAGGACGCCCACTGTGGATGAATACGGCGTTTTTCCTTATTCGACGCCACAAGAACGTCTTTCTCGATATCAGCGGCATTCCGCCTAAGACACTGCTGAAATACTTCCCGCGCCTGGACGAGATAGCCCACAAGACGCTGTTCGGGACGGATTGGCCAGGTCCGGGTGTGCCTGAGATTGCGAATAATCTTGCGGAATTTCGTGCGCTACCACTCAGTGAAGCGACTAAACAGCAGATACTGGAAAAGACGGCGCTGGAGATCTGGCCCTAAGAGCAGAGGTTAGAGATCGGGGGTCAGGGATTAGTGTGTGTAGTGGTTCGCCTGAGATGCAAATGCCGCCGCCCATTGGCATTGAGTACCAAAGGCTAACTGCTGGCGGCTAGTTGCTAGTTGTTTCTTCAGCCCGCCTGCGGCACGTCTTCGCCTTGTGCCTCTTCCGCACCTGCAGCCGCTTTGATTGCCTTCCAGAGCGAGTCATAGCCAACGCGAGCTTTCGCAGAGTACGGAATAATCTGCTCCGGTGCGATGCCGAACTGCTCCGCGAGCTTTTGCAACGAGGTTCGCAGCTGGTTTCCGGAGATGCGGTCGGCCTTGGTGGCGACGATGAGAAACCTGCGTTCCACGTGGCGCATCCACTCGACGAGTTGTTTGTCGAGTTCCTGAGGCGGGATAGTCACATCGACCAGCAGAAGACACAGAGCGAGCGACTCGCGCTTCTCTAAGTACGGGTTGATGAAACTTGCCCACTGTGCCGTGACTTCTTTCGGCACACGTGCAAAGCCGTATCCTGGCAGGTCAGCAAAGACGAAGTCGGGATGAGGCTTGCCGGGGCGACGGATCTGGAAGAAATTGATGGTCTGGGTGCGACCGGGAGTGTTGCTGGTCTTCGCGATCTTGCTGCCGACCAGCGAATTAATCAAGCTGGACTTTCCAACATTAGAGCGTCCTACAAAGGCGATCTCTGGCGCGTTCGGAGGAGGGAACTGCCGGGCATCGGCAGCCGAGGTCACGAAGCGCGTCAGAACCTTCATGTTTTTACTATCGCTGGAGAAGGAAGAAAGCGCAAGGGGCGTAAACGGCAGCCGTTTTTCAGCACAAGCCGCGCGGCAAGAGTTAGCGATAAGAAAAAAGGCCCGATTGAGCGGGCCTTTATTATCAGCGTAAGAATCGGTTACTGGTGCGCCGTCGGTGCGGTTTCCGGGGCCGGTGGAATCGCCGGTATGGTGGTGGGCTCTTCACCGGGCACCTCAGGCAGAGGGCGCTCCAGCGCGAATGACAGAACCTCGTCCATTGTGTTGACGAAGCGAAGGTTCATGACGTTGCGCAGGTTCTCGGGCACGTCCGCCAAGTCCTTCCGGTTATCCTCCGGGAGGATAACCTCCAGGAGGCCCGCACGATGAGCCGCCAGCAGCTTCTCTTTCAAGCCGCCGATGGGCAGCACTTTGCCGCGCAGCGTGATTTCCCCGGTCATGGCGATATCGCGACGCACTGGGATTTGGCTGAGTGCGCTGGCGATCGCCGTCGCCATCGTGATGCCTGCCGAGGGTCCGTCCTTTGGGATTGCGCCCTCAGGCACATGCACGTGGATATCGACGTTGCGATAGAAGTCGCGCTGCAGGCCAAGTTTCTTCCAACGCGAGCGCACATACGTCATGGCCGCCTGCGCTGATTCCTGCATCACGTCGCCAAGTTTACCCGTCAGGATGGGCTTGCCACCCTTGCCTTCCACCACCGAAACCTCGGTAGTCAGAATAGAGCCGCCGACTTCGGTCCATGCCAAGCCAGTGACCAAGCCGACTTCGCTTCGCTCGTGCACTTCACTGTCGCGGAACTTCAGCACGCCCAGGTAATCGGAAATGTTCTCGGCCGTGACGGTAATGGCAAACTTGTTGCCTTCCTTCACCACTTTGCGCGCGACCTTGCGGCAGACGTTGCCAATCTCGCGTTCGAGGTTGCGCACGCCGGCTTCGCGAGTGTAGTTGCGGATGATGGTCGTGAGAGCCTCGTCCGTGAAGACGATGTTCTCTTCGGTCAGGCCGGTCTGCTGGCGCTGTTTGCGGACCAGGTATTGTTTCGCAATCTCGACCTTTTCTGGTTCGGTGTAACCGTGCAGGCGAAGCACTTCCATGCGGTCCTGCAAGGCGGCCGGAATGGTGTGCAGCACATTCGCTGTGGCGATGAAGAACACTTGCGAGAGGTCGTATTCGACGTCGAGGTAGTGGTCGACGAACATGAAATTTTGTTCGGGATCGAGAACCTCAAGCAGCGCCGCTGACGGATCGCCGCGGAAGTCCATCGACATCTTGTCGACCTCGTCGAGCATGAAGACTGGGTTCTTTGTGCCGGCCTTCTTCATCATCTGGATAATCTGGCCGGGAAGGGCGCCGATATAGGTGCGCCGGTGGCCGCGGACTTCAGCCTCATCGCGCACGCCGCCCAGCGACATGCGGACGAACTTTCGTCCGGTCGCCTTGGCGATGCTCATTCCAAGCGACGTTTTACCGACACCCGGAGGTCCAACAAAGCAGAGAATCGAGCCTTTCGGGTTTTTCACCAGCTGACGAACCGCGAGGAACTCCAGGATGCGCTCTTTGATCTTTTCCAGCCCGTAGTGATCTTCGTTCAGGACCTTCTCGGCAACATCAATGTTGCGGATTTCCTTGGAGCGCTTTTTCCACGGTACCGCGAGCAGCCAATCGAGATAATTGCGCGACACGGTGGACTCGGCCGACATCGGCGGCATTGCTTCCAGCTTCTTGAGTTCCTGGAGCGCTTTCTCGTGAACTTCGCGTGGCATGCCGGCGCCGTCGATCTTCTTCTTCAGATCGTCAAACTCGCTCTTCTCGCCGCGGCCCAGTTCCTTCTGGATGGCCTTGATCTTCTCGTTGAGGTAATACTCTTTCTGGGCGCGCTCCATCTGGCGCTTTACGCGCGACTGGATGGTGCGGTCCATGTTGAGCTTCTCGATCTCGACGTCGAGCACATCGCCGATGCGGTTCAGACGTTCGGCTGGATCGAAGATTTCCAGCAGCTCCTGCTTTTCTTCAATTGAGAGCTGAAGATTGGCGGCGATGGTGTCGGTCAGCTTCGCCGGATCGTCGTTGCGGACGGCGGCGATCATGGTCTCGTAGTTCAACGACTGGCAGAGCTTCACGTACTGCTCAAACAGACCCGTGACCCGCTGCATTGCAGCTTCGACCTGCTGGGTTGGGTCCGCAACGTACTTGGCAGTGCGAACGGTAGCTTCGAAATAACCTTCGGTGTCGACGACTTGAAGGATCTTGCCGCGTTCGAGGCCTTCGACTAGGACTTTGATGTTGCCATCGGGCAGCTTCAGGCTCTGCACAATGTTGACGATCGTGCCGACCTGGTAAATCTCATTGGGTTTGGGCTCGTCGATGGAGGCGTCATGCTGGGTGGCCAGAAAGATCTTCTTGTCGCCAGCCAGAGCCTCTTCCAATGCGCGGACGCTGGACTCCCGGCCAACCACAAAGGGCGTCATCATGTACGGAAAAATGACAACGTCGCGGATGGGCATCATGGGGAGTTTCTTGGTCTCAAACTTTTCGCGCTGGGTCACTGAATAACCACCTTGTCATTCAGAGCGAAGTAGCTGCTCTGGGAAGAAATAATGATTGTCGAAACGCGTACACGTACGCGCCGGCTGGCCCCGTGTCGCAGCCGGATTTACTCAAGAATATCACGCGGGGGAAGCCGAAGAAGCAAACAAAGTGTTGAGAAGTGAGTAACTTCTGCGATCTGCTCTCGCGGCCGCGGTCGGGTTGGCAAGCGGTCTACAAAATGTGTGGCTTCCTCGTTGGATGCGGCCCTTTGCCGACGGATTCAGGGCCCTGTAGATGCCGCTTTTAGCAAGACCCAGCAAGGAAGTGCCATACCGCGCCTGCCTTAAGCCTCAAGTTGACCCTGGGGCTCCCGCCATAAGCGAATCGGCGCGACCGAAGCCGCGCCGAATGAGTATTGGCAAGTGTATGTCGTGATTAGCCGGCCTTCTCCATCAGAGGCAAGCTGACGTTGCGCTTCTCGACCATCTCACGCGTGACCTCAAAGTCCTTGACGCGCTTCTGGCCGGGGAGGTTATACATGAGGTCGAGCATCAGCTCTTCGAGAATCATGCGCAATCCTCGCGCTCCCACCTTGCGGGACATCGCGTCGCGCGAAATGGCGCGCAGGGCGTCGTCGGCGAATTTCAGCTTGACGTTCTCGAAGTCGAACAGGCGCTGGTATTGCTTAACAATAGCGTTCTTCGGCTTGGTCAAAATCTCGACCAGAGCGTCCTCATCCAGATCGCTCAGAACTCCAACCACTGGCAGGCGGCCGACAAACTCGGGGATCAGGCCAAACTTAATCAGGTCCTGTGGTTCGACGCGCGCCAGCAACTCGGTATCGCGCTTGTTGCTCTCGGTGAAGGCCGCTTCCTTGTCGGCATCGGTCCGGAAGCCCATCGAGCGCTTGCCCAACCGTCGTCCGATGATGCGCTCCAAACCGACAAATGCTCCGCCGCATATGAAAAGTATGTTGGTGGTGTCGACCGGGGTGAATTCCTGATGCGGGTGCTTGCGCCCGCCTTGCGGAGGAACGTTGGCTACGGTGCCTTCCAATATCTTCAGCAGCGCCTGCTGGACGCCCTCGCCGGAGACGTCGCGCGTGATGGACGGGTTCTCATCCTTACGCCCTATTTTGTCGACTTCGTCGATATAGATGATGCCGGTCTGAGCGCGGGCCACGTCACCATCGGCGGCCTGCAAGAGCTTCAGGATGATGTTCTCGACGTCTTCGCCGACGTAACCTGCCTCGGTCAAAGTCGTGGCGTCAACGATCGCGAAGGGCACATCCAGCATCTTGGCCAGCGTCTGGGCCAGCAAGGTTTTGCCGGTGCCCGTCGGACCAATCAGCATGATGTTCGACTTCGCAAGTTCCACTTCCGTGCCGCGCTGGCGGTTCATGTAAACCCGCTTGTAATGGTTGTAGACGGCTACGGCCAACTTCTTCTTAGTCTGCTGCTGTCCGATGACGTATTCATCAAGGAAGGCCTTGACTTCAGCGGGCTTCGGGAGCTGGTTCGGCGTCGCGCCAGGCTGAGCCTCGGTGCGATCGTCTTCCAGAATGGAGTTGCAGACAGCGACACACTCATCGCAGATGTAGGCGCGTGGGTAGTCGGTGGGAGAGGAAATCAGCTTCGCGACGGCGTCCTGTGACTTGTGGCAAAACGAGCAACGAAGCACTTCTTCGGAACCGGTCCTGGTTCTCACGGATGAAACTCCTTCACAGCGCACGCCAGCAAGTTGAATTGTCTCGACTTGCCGCTTCCCCGTCCGTCCAATCCGGGAGGAGTCGTGCTACCCCTTGAGAAGGTCGCCGCTATCGGCCATCGGCTACCCCTCGAAAACCCATTGGAACTGGTGCACTGTGAGAGCTATTGAACCACAGTTTTGACTCTCGCAACGCACCCTCAGTGCAATGTTCCGTACAACTTTGGCAGCAACCCTGGAAAATCTTTCTACACCCGAGTGCCCAACAATGTCGGATTCCTATTTATGTTTAAAAATAATGTCGTCGACGATTCCATATTCCTTCGCCTGATAAGCATTCATGATGAAATCGCGCTCGACGTCGCGCTCAACCTTCTCTAGCGGCTGACCACTGTGTTTCGAAAGCAACTGATTCGTGATCTCGCGCATGCGCAGGATCTCGCGCGCGTGAATGTCGATATCAGTGGCCTGACCGGAGAGGCCGGACATGAGCGGCTGGTGAATCAGGATGCGCGAGGTCGGCAGGGCAAACCGCTTCTTGGGTGCGCCGCCGGCCAGCAGCGTCGCCGCCATGCTGGCGGCTTGGCCAATGCAAATGGTCGTTACATCCGGCCGGATGAACTGCATAGTGTCGTAGATTGCCATACCCGCCGTAATCGAGCCGCCGGGCGAATTGATGTACAGGGAGATGTCTTTTTCCGGATCCTCTGCTTCCAGGAACAGCATCTGCGCGATAATCAGGTTTGCGACATTATCATCGATAGGAGTGCCAAGAAAGATAATGTTGTCCCGCAACAGCCGGGAATAGATATCGTAGGCCCGCTCGCCCCTGCTGGTTTGCTCAATCACCATGGGCACAAGCATTATTCGTCGCTCCTCTGCCTCTGCGGCATGCGTTCTCGGCAGCCCCTTTACTGTGCTTGGGATGCCGGCAGCGGGCACTACCCGCCGTACGCCTTAACCCACACTTTTCCAGCGAGGAAAAGTTGGGAGTTGGAATGCAAATCTTCTACGCCGATCTGCGGTAAAGGGTGTCTAGAGTCTTCTCGTTGCGCAGACGATGGCGAATTCTATCCAGCCCACCATTCTCCGTTAAACGAGTGCGTACTTGCTCCAACGTCTGTTTGGACTGCTTTGCAAGCTCTTCCAAATCGTGTTCCAGTTCGTCCTCCGGAACCTCGATCTTCTCCTGTTCGGCGATCTGATCGAGGATCAGGGCCGTCCGAACTTCACGTAATGCACCTTCCCGCTGACCGACACGCAGGCGGCTGAAGTCCATATTCTTCATGTCCTCAGTCCGCATGCCTTGAGCTGCGAGCGCTCGTAGACCGCGTTCCAGACGAACATCGATCTGATCATTGACTAAGGCCTCGGGAACAGCAAAGTCGTTGCGTTTGAGCAATTCCTCTACGAGTTTGTCTTTGCCCTGATGCTCGGCCTCGTGCTCCTTTTCGGCCTTCATGTTATCGCGCACGCGATTGCGGAGATCGCCGACCGTGTTGAAGTCTGTGCTGAGTTCTTTGGCAAACTCGTCGTTCAACTCCGGGACCGTCTTCGTTTTGATACCTTTGATGGAGACCTCGTAAGTCAGCGTCTTACCGGCAAGTCGCTTGTCAGAGAAGTCGTCGGCATACTTCACGTCAAAGGTTCGCTGCTCGTTCGGTTTGGCTCCACGCAGGTTATCGCTGAAATCCGGGATGGTGTTCTGGCCGCCGATCTCGACCATGATCTCGTCAACCTCTACAGGTTTCGCATCGTCCTGGGCTTCTTTAGGCGTTCCCTTGAAGCTAACCACCGCGAAGTCCCCGTCCGCGAGTGTCCGATCCTCTTCGACGGCCGTGTACGCCGCCTGTTGCTCGCGGAGGTTCGTCAGCGAAGTCTCGACCTCTTCGTCTGAAACGTTGGTGTCCAGAGTCTCGACGCGAATGTCGTCATAGGGGGCGACCTTAAAGTCAGGTAGAACTTCGAACGAAGCCTTGAAGCGCAGGGGTTCTCCTTCGTGTATGTGAAGATCGGTTACTCGAGGTTGGGAAACCGGCGAGAGATTCTGCTTCTTGGCTTCGTCCCGGAAATAACGGGGAACCAGCGCATCAACTACGTCGCTCTTGATTTCTTCGGCAAAGCGCTGGCGGACAATGGAAGCTGGGACTTTGCCCTTGCGGAAGCCCGGAATTCGCGCCAGTTTTTGATAGCGGTTAATGAGATTTTCAGTCTCCGCTTTTACTACCTCGGCCGGAATTTCAATGGCGAGTTCGCGCTGACAAGGATTAATTTCTTCGGAGGTCGTTTCTGTCGCTGTAGTTTCAGTCGTCAAGGAATTGCCTTCAAACAGATTAAGAATGGGAGAACTCGGCGAGAACCCTCCCTCGAGGTTGAGTGCACAATGTGCTCGGGATGCGAGGGCGCCGGCGATGCGAGCAGGAAAACAAATGCACTCGCCCCAAATATAAGTTTATGAGAGGGCTGCCGTATGGTCAAACGACAGAGGCTGCAAAATACCTGCCGAAGCGGTCGCTCGGCGTTCGTTCAATGGGCGCGCGCCTTCCTCGAAGTCTTGCTGCGGAGTCGGGCCGCCGAGGACGGCAGCTTCTTCTTGGCTGTGACTTTTCGAACGCCTCGGTTGTCGACCGTCGTTTTCACGACCTCGAGCACAGGGACGGGCTTGTTGAACAACTGCTCCAGGTAGTTGTCCTTGCACTCTAACGAGCAGAAATGCACCGCAAGCGGCAGGATGGCTCGCTCGCGACGCCATGTTGGGTCAATGATGACCTCACGCCGTGCAGCCTGGGTACCCACGTTCTCGGCAGCGACACCATTGATCCAGGTCTCGCCAGACTCTTTGACGTTGCCACAGAAATCACAGACAAATTGCAACATGCATGCTTTGAAGGTCCGAGAGGGACAAAATGTTGTTCGCCGGGCTTGATTTTGAGGTCTTAAAGTCGTTCCAACACCATGGCTATGCCTTGTCCCACGCCGATGCACATCGTGCAGAGGGCATAGCGCCCTCCGGTACGTTGCAGTTGCAAAGTTGCCGCAGCCACCAGACGCGCCCCACTCGCTCCAAGCGGATGGCCGAGCGCAATGGCCCCGCCGTTCGGATTTACATGGGACGCGTCGTCTGGTACTTCCAAATCGCGCAATACGGCCAGCGCCTGGGATGCGAAAGCCTCGTTCAGCTCGATTACGTCCATTTCGGCAATGGTCAGTCCAGCGAGGGCAAGGACTTTGCGCGTGGCTGGAACCGGCCCCATGCCCATTATGCGAGGAGCGACTCCGGCGACCGCTGAGGCTACCACTCGCGCCTTAGGTTTCAAGCCGTATCGCTTGGCTGCCCCCTCGGATGCCAGCAGCAGAGCACAAGCTCCGTCGTTGACCCCAGATGCGTTGCCAGCGGTGATGGTCCCATCGGCTTTCACGACCGGCTTGAGAGCAGCCAGAGCCTCTAAGGTGGTGTCCGGCCGCGGATGTTCATCCTTGTCGAAAACGACCGGTGGTCCTTTTCGTGGCGTGATCGTCACCGGCGTGAGTTCCTCTGCCAGGATGCCGTTTTGCATCGCGGCGGCGGCCCGTTGCTGGCTACGGTAGGCGAAGGCATCCTGATCCTCACGCGAGATGCTGAACTCAGCGGCGACATTTTCTCCTGTTTCAGGCATGGAGTCGGTGCCATACAGAGTTTTCATTGCCGGATTGACGAAGCGCCAGCCGAGCGTCGTGTCTTCCAGTTTCGTTGTGCGGGAAAAGGCTGAATCAGCTTTACCCATAACGAATGGAGCCCGCGACATACTTTCCACGCCTCCGGCCAGTACTAGCGAGTTCTCCGCGGTCTTGATCGCACGTGCGGCGATGGCAACCGCATCCATGCTGGAACCGCAGAGTCGATTCACGGTCGTACCAGGGACAGTCTGGGACAATCCGGCAAGTAGCAGCGCCATTCGGGCGACATTGCGGTTGTCCTCTCCTGCTTGGTTCGCGCAGCCGAAGACCACGTCATCGACCGCAGTCCAATCCACATTTGGATTGCGCTCGAGCAACGCTTTGATAGGGATAGCCGCCAGGTCGTCTGTCCGAACGGTCGACAGCGCTCCACCGTATCGTCCGAAAGGAGTACGAATGACATCGCAGATAAAGGCATCAGGCATGTAAAGACACTTACCCCACAAATGAAATGACGACCGAATTCATCATAACGTGTGAGAGGCGGAAAGGCCGGGCAACGACGCTAACGGGCGATGTGATGGACCAGAAGTCCGATAGCTGTCCAAAATGGGGTAGCCAATACGAACGCCACGAGGAGTCCTTTTGGTAATGGAAGGGAAGCAGCGGCTTCAGCAGGAGTAAGCGTTGCGTCTGTGGCCTGATAGGCTTTGTAAAATTCCGGAAGCCGAGTGAGAGCCCACATATCCAGTAACTATATCGTAAGAGTGTGGGACCCGTAGACTGGGTTGGCCACCAAAATCGCAACTAGTCTAACAAGAGGCGTCCTGTGCCATGCGGGATGTCGAAGCGCCTCATTTTGTTGTAGAGCGAGCTGCGGGGAATGCCTAGGCGGCGCGCTGCATGCTCAATCGATCCGCCTTCATCCTGTAAGACATGCCGGATGTAAGCGCATTCAACGTCTTTCAATGTTCCATTGAGACCCGATGGCAGCTGTTCGTGGCCGGCGACCTGAAAGTGCAGGTGCTCCGGCGAGATCACACCGTGGTCGGCAACCATAGCCGCACGCTCCATCACATTGCGCAGCTCTCGAATATTACCCGGCCAAGGATAACGCTCAAGATCCCCCATCGCAGAATCCGAAATGCGCAGCTCCGGACGAGCGTATCTGCGAGTGATAGTTGTCAAGATACGCTGGGAGAGAAGAGCGATATCTTCTTTACGTTCGCGCAGAGAAGGCACGGAAACAAAGAAAATGTTTAGCCGAAAAAACAGATCGCTGCGAAATTGTTTTTCGCGAACTAATTGCGGCAGTTCTCGATGAGTGGCCGAGATGAGCCGGATATCGACGGCGCGATCACGAACGTCACCCAACCGACGAAATGTGCGCTCCTCCAGCACCTTGAGCAGTTTGGGTTGCACCTGGAGGTCGATGTCGCCGATCTCGTCGAGAAAGACCGTACCGCGGTTTGCGACTTCCAGCAAGCCTTGTTTTGCGTTGACGGCGCTGGTGAAGGCACCCTTTTCGTAGCCAAATAATTCCGACTCAAGTAACTCACGAGACAATCCAGCGCAGTTCAGATCGAGAAAAGGCTTGTGGGCACGAGGGCCATTGCGGTGAATCCAGTTGGCGAGCACTCCCTTTCCCGATCCCGTTTCACCCTGCAGAAGAATCGGACTTTCGCTCGAAAGCACGCGGCTGGCAATCGTTCGTAGATTTTGAATTGCAGCACTTGTGCCGACAAACGGATCGATGCACTCGCTCTTGTGCGAAAGAGTGGATCGTGACGAGATTCGTTCGCCCTTTAACAGGCGCAAGAGAACGGCATGCAGTTCGTGCAGTTCGACGGGCTTCACCAAAATCTGGTCCGCGCCCATGCGGACGGCGCGGCCAGCCGCGTCGGCACTCGACTGTCCACTGAGCACCACTACCGGAACCGCCGGTTGCAGGGCCTTAACCAGACGCAGCAACTGAGGTACATCCCCATTAGGGAGGTACAAATCGAGCACGAGTGCCTCCGGGCGGAAGCGGCGTAGTTCGGTCTGGGCGTCGTCGTAATTGGAGACATCGCAAACAATATGGCCTTGCGCGGAAAGAAAACTGCAAATACCAGAGCGGATGACAGGGTCGATATCAACGACCAGAATTCGGTTTTGGCTCAAGCGGCGCACCTGTACGGTTGACACGAAGCATTGCTCGAGGGGGCATCGTGCCAATCAGACTCAATTGAAATGCGGGAGCAGTGCAACCTTCCACTTCGCGAGGCCGGGAACGATCATCTGCGGGCGCAGAAACAACGGCCAGAGTTTCCCGGCTAATCGCGAATCCCTATGCTCTGCGCTTTACAGAAATGTGGCAGTGATGCGGGTCACAACAAAATTGTTCATCAAAAAAAAGGCGGACCTCAGGCGAGGTCCGCGCGGAAAGAGACGCCAACTGCTCTGGTTAGTCTGCGTTCACCTCCGATCGAATGATCGCAGTGTTCAATGAGAAGCTCTTGAGTCTGGTGAGTTGTAGCAGGATCTTCCAAAGGAATCGGGGGTTATTGGAAAGGTACCGACGCCACAGGCGTCTGGGTTCCGTGTACAGCCGATGCAGCCACTGGAGTCCTGAGGCCTTCATCCAGCCTGGCGCATCGGGCACGAGTCCGGCATGAATATCGAATGCCGCGCCGACGCCGATCATCAGCGAAGTGTTGAGACGATCCAGAAATTGGCCCATGAAGTGTTCCTGCTTCGGCGTGCTGAGGCCGACCCAGACGATATCAGGGCACGCGCTATTCACGGCATTAGTTAATCGATCTTCCTCTTGAGGGGTCAGGGGCTGGAATGGCGGAGTGTAGGTGCCGCAGATGAGGATGCCGGGAATGCGTTTCTCGAGCGACAATTTCAGGGTGTCAGCGACACCAGGCTTTCCGCCATACAGGAAGTGCCGGTAACCTGGTTTCACGGATTGGCGACACAGCTCCCACATGAAATCGGGGCCGTAAACGCGGCGCATCTGCTGGTAACCTTGGCATCGGCCAACCCAGACCGTTGGCATTCCATCCGGCGTGCACAGGAACGCGCCATTCAGAATGTCTCGCAGCGCCAAGTCCGATTGCGCCTCCATGACGCCGTGGACGCCGGTTACGCAAATGTAGGCCTTACGGCGCTGCTGGAGTGCCCACTCCGATTCGCGCAGGGCTTCCTGCATCGCGATCGCGTGGATGCCTACCCCGAGCACATTCGCTCGGGGTAGTCCCTCTCTAGTGGGAGGCATAGACTTGCGCAGCTTCCACGCGGCCGGCTTTCTGGAGTTCCCCCTCGATCCAGCGATAAGTAATTGCAAGCCCATCACGAAGGGGAACGGTCGGCTCCCAGCCAAGTACCCGGCGCAAGCGGGAATTGTCGCTGTTGCGTCCGCGCACCCCCTGGGGACGATTCAGCTCGTGACGCTTGGTAAGCCGCTTGCCGGCGACGTCGCAGATTTTATCCACCAGCTGGTCCACGCTAACCATCTCTTCAGTGCCAAGGTTCAGGGGTTCACGGTAGTCACTGGCCATCAGTCTCATCAGGCCTTCAACGCAGTCGGAAATAAACATGAATGATCTGGTTTGTTGGCCATCGCCCCAGATCTCGATCTCTCCGTGATCGGCAACCAGCGCAACTTTGCGGGAGATTGCCGCTGGAGCTTTTTCCTTTCCCCCTTCATACGTACCAAGAGGCCCGTAAACATTGTGGAAACGGACGATACGGATTTCGAGATCGAAATCGTGCTTGTAGTACTTGCAGAGTTGTTCGGTGAACAGTTTCTCCCAGCCGTAGCCCGGCTCCGGATCGGCAGGATGCGCGTCCTCCTCTTTTAACGGGGTGAGGTCAGTGACGTTTTGTTTGTATCCGGCGTAAACGCAGGCCGAAGAAGAATACAACAGACGACGGACGCCGTTGATTCGGGCTGCTTCCAGAGTATTGGCGTTGATGAGGACATTGTTACGCGCGATTTGAGCCAGTAGTGCGGTGATGTAGCCTATCCCACCCATGTCAGCGGCAAGTGCAAATACCAGCTCGATTGAGTCCGTTGCCTGAAGGGCGTTTTCCATAGATCTCAGATCGAGAAGCTGAAATTCATCCGCAACGGTCGGCTCAAATTCCGGTTTCTTAATATCCACGCCTCTTACCCAATAGCCTTCCTGCTTGAGGCGCTTTACGAGATGATGGCCGATGAAGCCGCCTGCTCCGGTGACTAACACACGAGTTTTCGATTTCATGAATGATGGCCTCTTATTTGCGGTGGAGATGTATTGGAGAAAGGGAACTACCGGTTAAAAACAATTAGTGCTGGAACGATATCGAACCTGGCGCACCGCCGTCGGCAGAGAGCCGGCCCGATGGCAGGGCGCTCTCGAATGTTGGTCCGCAGTCGGATCCTATAAGCCCATGCTCAATGCACTGGCGACGGTTTTGAGCTTCCAGAGTGGCTGTTCGCCTTCGACGCTTTGCGTCTTCCAGGCGGCGTTTCCGAGAATGGAGAACCGAATCGTCTGGCCCGAGAAATCCAGTCCCCAGATATTGATCCGTGTTAGCCGCGCCGGATAGCGATGGCGCTGGCAGGATCGACGTTGTAGTGCCCGGAGCGGTCGAACCTAGCGTTGGTTCCACTGTGATAACCGTTGCAGGTGCCGATCGCCGCGGGCTCCAGGATGTCGCGGCGACAAGTTGATTCGTCTCTCGAAATGCCAGTGCAGGCCTTGCAACCGGAGTGGCCCTGCCGTCCTCGCCAAGGTTTGGACGGATGTCCGATAGCTGTAACACGTTGGTTTCCGTCCGTGCGTCGACCAAGCCGTCTACTTCCACGAAAGCAGGTCGATCCGCCGAAGTAAAAAGTGACGGCAGGTTCTGCCCATCGAAAGATGGCGTGGTGGCATCGTCCGGATTTGTTTGAGCCTGCGCCGCGCAAGGTCTTGCCATTGGTGCGCTCAACAGCATTAGAACGAATGCACGGCCCAGGTAGGTGAAGCACTTCATCGATCGGAATATTTCGTCATGCCTCTAGTTCAGGAGAGCGTGATAGATCTCCATCAGTCTTTGGTAGTTTTTTTCTGAGGTATAAGACTGCAGGTAGCGCGCTCGAGCTGCTAAGCCCATCTCCTCCATTGCGGCGGGGTGGGTCCAGGCCCAGCGAACCTGTTGGGCTAATTCTTCGCAGTCGTCAGGATCGAAGAGCAAGCCGGTGCGGCGGTCGTCGACAACTTCAGGAATCGCTCCAATTCGTGAAGCGATAGCGGGAACACCACAGGCGGCGGCTTCCAGCAGTCCCATGCCAAACGGTTCGTGCCACTGGCTCGGGAAAATCAGGAAACGCGCCCCTTTGATGCAGGAGATCGTGTCTTCTGAGCTGAGACGACCCAAGAGCTTGATCGGCAATTTTGTGGCGGCGAGCAAACAGCCAAGCTGATCATGGAGCGGACCGTCACCCGCGAAAAGGAGCGGAATGTCGGACAGATGCCTCCAGGCCTCGAACAGTTCCAGGACGCCTTTCTCGGGGCTGAGCCTTCCCACGAAGAGAGCATATTCGCCGCTGCCGCGACGCTGACCGGGGTCAGACGGCAGAAAATTAGGTTTGCAATATATTTTTGCCGGCGACCACCCAGCTCGTACGAAGGTGTCACGGCAGAACCGGCTGGGAGCAATATAGGCGTCGACCAGGCGCTTCCACGTACCAATTGCGCCATGGCTGGCCAGCATCAGAGAGACGGCGCCGGTCTGCAGGTGAGAATGCCGATAACACCCACGTAATATGCCGCGCACCGGGCAGCCGCCGCAAGTTGAACAGCGCTGGCCGTTCTGGAAAAACGTACCCGAAGGGCAGAGCAGCCGATAGTTATGAAGGGTTTGCAACACGGGAACGCCTGCTGTTCCGCACGCGTAGTGGGCGGCAGGGCTCACCAAAGGCAGAAAGTTATGGCAATGGGCGACGTCGGGTTTTTCCTTACGGATGAGAGCGCAAATTTCGGAGTACGCCGTGCCGGCCCAACTGGTTGTGAAAAACAGAAGAGATTTGCGCAGCGAACCGTAGTGGGCAATCTCGGCATTCTGTCGGGTGTACAGCACGACCCGGTGACCGGCGCGCCGGAGCAGGTCAACTTCGGCCCTAACCACGGTGTCTTCGCCACCGCTCTGCTGATAATGATTGTGTATCACCAGGACGCTAGGTTTATGCACGTTTTCCGGCCTGTCGGATCGGCGGTCCAGCGGGTGTTCTCGCCTATCATTTGCCTGATTCGGAGTTCGCGATCGAGGTTTCCGCTCCAAACCTTAAGAAGCAGCCGCTTGGCGCGATAGAGAGTTGCAGTCCACGAGTCGAATTCCACGGCAGAATCAGTGCCGCCGAAAGATCGTTGAACCATCTCTCTTTCTTGTGCGCGCCTGGTCATATTTCGGATGCTGACATTGCCGCCGTGCCATCGGAAAGCGGCTATGAACCTGGGAACGTACTGGAACTTGAAACCAGCGTGCGCCAGGCGGGCAAAGTATTCGAAGTCCATACACACACGGTAGTCGCAATTCAGCAGGTGACCGGCTTCGATGACACGCCGCCGGAAGAAGGTGGATGTGGAGGGAATATAACAGCCAAACCGCATTAACACTGATCGATCGAACTCATGCTCAACTTTCGACCGCAGGATGTTACCAACGCTGTCTACGAAGACGCAGTCGCCATAAAAGATGTCCGCCTCGGGATGTTGTTGAGCGGCAAGCGCGATGGCCCTCAAACCCTCGGGTAGGTAGTAGTCGTCCGCGTTCAACCAGCCGACCAGATCACCGCTTGCGCGCAGAAAACCTTTGTTAATCGCGTCGGATTGACCACGATCGGGTTCGGAGATCCATTGCACCTCATGCCGCTTGACGATCTCTATAGTGCCGTCGCTTGACGCAGCGTCGATTACGACGTGTTCGACGTCGACGCCTTCTTGCCGCGCGACACTACCGATCGCATCTTCGATGAACACAGCGCTGTTGTACGAAGGCGTAATGACCGAAAAGCTAGGGAGTTCCATAATTTGCGGCAACCGATGTTCGCGCGGCTACGATCGACGCAGCCAAAATAAATGACAGCAGAACGGTGAGTTGGAGCTCAGAATAAGGCCAGGGCGCAAATCCAAGTGTCATGATGAACTGCGCAACAACGTACGCGAATCCCGCCTGTAAGAACGCAGTCGCCCGATCAGTTCTCTTTGTCTGGCGGTATAGCCATCGCAGCAAGGCGATGTGAAACCATAAATAGCAGAGCATCCCCGCCAGACCGTACTTGAGCCAGACATGCAGCGGAGCGTTATGCACCATGACTGACTCCGGCTTCCATCTGCGGATGTGCCATGTCGAATACGAGGTGCCGACCCCTATGCCCATCCACGGCGAAAGCTGTATCTGGTCCCACGCGTCCGCGATGTCGTGGACATGGTCCGCATTATCAGCGCTGAATTGATTGTCGTCGCTGGTTGGGTCCAGGCTTTGCACACGACTCAAGAGGCTGGGGCCGAGGATTCCAGCGGCTAAAGCGATGCTCAAAACCAGGAACAGAAACTTTCGCCAACGGTTTCGGGTCTGCAGAAGTGTCAGGATGCAAACTCCAATTCCCAGTTCTCCCCAATATGTACGCCGGAGGCACAGCAGGACTAGGAGACAGGATGCCCCTGCAAGCAGGATCCACGGGAGTCGCCGTTTGACCCGTTGTGCGGCTTGCTGCTGACTCAATGCCAATAACCCGGTAAACACGATGCAAGACAGGATTGGGCCGTCAAAAACCGGGATGGCGATCCCAAAAAGATTGTCGCCATAACCCAACGCGTACAGTACGAAGATTCCTGCCACTCGCAAAGCCGCGTAGACTGCGAATATCTGAATCGCAAAGGCGATATCGCCACGGTTCTGTAACCAGAAAGACCACACGAAAAACAGGCCGATCCCCAGCCCCAAACCGCGCCAGTCAAAGAAGAAGTTGCTGCCCCCGCGTTGAGCTCCGTAAGCGATAGCGATAGCAATGGTCGTCAGGAACGCCCACCCGGGCGCAAGCAGTTGCCGGGGAAAATGTATGTGCCTGTGACGCAGGCAGCCAAGGCAGACGACATGGCAAAAGACCATCACAATCACGAAGAGATCGATGTACCGGAAGCCGATTGCTACTTTCCTGTAAGGAAGCAGGTTTGCAATGTTGTCGTCCGTACGAGCAAATTCGGGCAGGAAGACGATCGACCACAGACAGATAAGAATGATCGCCTGCCATAGCCGGTATGCGAAGAGCCGAGAGTATGACCTCGCGTCCGGACACAGGAAGTCAGGAAATGGAGTCGCGACTGTAGTCACGCTTGTTGGGGTGCTTTCATCGGGAGAAGATCGGCGTAAACCGCTTCTGCCAAGTCCCGGAATTTGAATTGCCGTGCTCGAACCCGAGCCCCATAAGAAAGGGACTTCAGGAGGTTGGGTGTGGAGACAACTTCGATCACAGCGTCGGCCATGTCCAGGGAGAGAATTGTTCGTTCGCGTCCAGCGGTGGGCAACACTCGGCCGCATGTGGCATCGACGATGATTCCAGGACCGCCAAGATCAGTACACAAGACAGGAAGACCGTGTGCCAGGGCCTCGAGCACTACGCTTCCCCCGGAATCGCGCAAGCTGGGAAAGAGCAGGAGGTTTGATGTGGAATAGTGTTCATCGAGGGTCCGCTGCGGCTGCCATCCGATCCAATGCACGACGGCCTGCAGATGAAGGTCGCTGCATAGATTCTCCAGCCTGGAACGAGCGGGACCTTGACCGATGATAGTAAACCGGACGTCAGGCCGCGCCTTGATAATTTGGCTCATCGCGAGCAACGCAATGTCAACCCCCTTCCATTCCAGCAGGCGTCCGATGTAAAGCATGCGAAGTTCAGAGGGTTGATTCGTCGAGAGCCTGGACATGGAGGTCAACTCCGCGTCCGGCAGACCGACGGCCAAGTGGACATCAGTCTTACTTAGGCAACTCGATGGGAGAAGCGGCCTTGTATCTCGAGTCACCAGAATGCGCGAGGCACGATGGAAGGTTCTGCGCACCAACGGATCGAAGCGCAGCATGGAATTCGAGACATCGCGTAGCCACTCCCTGAATCGTTGCTTGGCCGAGAATCCGGAACGAAGGGGACGGGGGACCGCTTCGCCACCGGAGACCGGACCGAACCAAAACGGTATGCCCAAGGATCCCATGAAGCTGGGATACCGTGCGCTGACATAAGTGATGTGGTGGACCACATCAAATGGCGGCGAGGGAAACAGCCGCCGGATGTGTCTGACAGCGAACCATTGCCAAAGCACATAGTAGGCAGCCTTCGCACGAAGGCCGGCACGCCACCGCTGGACCCAGCGGGGCAGGTCAAAGTAGACGAATGTCAGGTTCGGCGGCAAGAAATGAGATTCGATCATCGTTCGATTATCGGCACGAGTAATTACCGTGACGTGATGTCCAAGCTCGGCTAACTCGGTCGCCCAGTTCCAGCCGACTCCGGGTTCTGATCCGCGCCCCGGTTCGCACGCATAAGCGGACAGCAGAACTCTTGCCATCAATCCAGTCCCGCAGAATCGCAATTGCCGGCCGACTGTGCAAAGGATCTCGGCAATGGCTGTATTGTCGTTGCCCGCAGGTGCAGGCGTTTCCTCGTGCGCGCTTCCAGCCAATCCACTATTACCAGGTTGACCTGCTCGGCCATAGCTTCGGGGCTTTGTCCGGAATCCAGAGTGACTTGGCGATGGATTCCCGTGCGGTCTTCCGGAGCTGTACTTTTGTCTACGCTACGCTCGGAGCGGACATTGAGGGTCAGGTCAGGTCGCGAGAATAGTCTCAAATAAAACTGTGCAAACACCCCCTGCGGTGGAATACCGGATCCGCTCTCGACGGTTTCGACAATCACGGTAGATCGCATCCGGTCTATCGATGTGTGCAGCACTGCAGCTAACAATCCCCTGACAGAGTTGGGAAAAACCATTTTGGTCGAACGCCGAAATGCCGGTTCAAGGCTGCAGAGGATTCGATCGGCCACTTCCTGGAGCGGGCCGGGGCTATCTCCGGAAACCCGGACGTGCATACCTGTGGGGAGGAGAATCCGACGGACGACGCGGCCTATCTCCCGGATGCCCTGAATCGTGCGGCGTAAGAAGTTGTCGGCATTTTTCGATCGCCACGCTTGTTTCGCCAGACCGCGCAATTGCCGGCGTAACCCATCAAAATCTTGTTCGACGACTGCTTTTTCTATCTGGGCAGCGGTGGCTGGCCAGAAGGTGGCCATCGCCTGCTGGCAAGCAGCGGCGTCGCGTGCAAACAAATGTTGCAGATGCTTCAGATGGATTTGGTTCAGCGATTGTTTTAGAACTAATTTAACTAGGCGGTAGGTGAACTCGTCTCCAATGCTCGGAAGATAAAATCCGTCGAAAGGACGACGTCGCGTCAGCAAATCGTCGGCTTTTAGCCAAGAGCGACCTTTACGTCGGTAATCGCCGTAGCAATCGACGGCGAGGTGGGTGATGTGCTTGCCTTGGGTTTTCGCCAAGACAAAGTAACAAGCGGACGTCTCGTGGCGAAGCGATTGAACTAGGTGGGCTCCGGCAGAAGCAGCGCATCGCGCCAGCAATTCCGGAACGCGGTGGAGATCGCGGGGGCAGAACGTGACATCAATGTCGGAAGCATTGATCGCGCTCGCGTTTAGATATCCGCTAAGAATGCAATAGGGAATGCCAGAACGATTCAGCTCGGCAATCAGGCACGAGAACAGCTCTCCGCGTACGGCGCCGTAGTTGCTGGCTCTAGATGTCACGAGGTGTAGACGGTGGTTTTGCTTTGGTGTCTGGTAAGCGGAGGAGCGGCCACATTCCGGTAAGAGCGCCTTTAAACTTTTCAGCAGGTAGTCAGCGCGTCGACGGTCGCCCCACTCCATGCAAGTGAAGTAGCTGCGAGACAGGTAAGCAATCTCCAGCTTCGTGCACATCTCTGACGAGATACCCAAGCTTTGCGCAAGTGGCTCCAACGCCTTGAAGTGAGCCCTTGCTCGCTCTCGGAACAGGAAATCTTGGATATGTAGAAAGTGAAAGGCATCCTGCAGAGGCAGTCCGCCGCGCTGTCCCTGTTCCCAGTCGATGAGAGCGGGAGTGAGGCCACGACGATGACGGATATTCCACGGCGCAAAGTCTCCATGAACCCAAAACGACGGCAAGCTCCGCGTATCCGCCTGCTCAGCCAGAGCAGCTGCCAACAAGTTGAAGTCGGCGGCTTCCATGTAGTCCCACAGAGGATGGTATTGCCAACTTTCCGCTTGTCCGGCCAGCGTGGTGTGTTCGTCCAAAAGTACCAGCGAACGCAATAGATTCTGGTAGTCAGGCAGAAGGCGGCGACTACCCGGACGGCCTGTTACAAACCTTTGAGTGGCGACGGCGCGCTGCTCGTCGACGTGAATCAGCTGCGGTGCGGCGATGTCGGGTTCCTCGGCCAGGACGGTCAGCACCGCAGCTTCGCGAAGGATTGCTGTCTGGGCAGCGAGTTGCAAAGGGACCTTCACCACCATGGGGCAGTCGCCACTCGCCGGATCGACGAGATGAATCGCAGCTTTCCGTTGCGGTCCGGGAGTTCCAACGTAGATAACGGGCACCGGTGGGGCACTGCCTTTCCAGCCCAGAGCTTGCCAGTCGATCCCCAACAAATCGCCGAGATGCACTCGTTGGACCCGGGGCAGCCAACGCATCAGACCCACCCGTTGGGCTACCTGAACCCCCCGCCAAAGGATCTGTGAGTTAATCCCATAGGGAGACCAGTTGGCCAAAACCGGATTGAGGTTTGGTCCTGCCGGCAAGATCCATCGTGGGCCCGCCGGTCCGGAGACCACGAAGAGGGTTGCCGGTAGATTACGAGTCCGGCTCTGCGGCAATGTACAAAATATTTTTTGGATCACTTCAAAGGCTGGCACGAAACAGGCTCGACGGGTACCACGACAGGTATAGCGTCGCAGTCAGACAAAGCTAGAGCTATACGCTGCGCAACTTCGTTGACGGGGCGCTCGGCATTGACGATCAATCGGGAGCTGAAACTCTGAAAAAGTCGAAGGTAGGCAACGCGCTGACGCCGTACTTCGTCAGACGTCAGTTCCGCCTTGCGACGTTGGACAACGTCGGCCGGCGCATCCAGCAGGATGTAGAGGTCAGGCTGAGGCGTAAACGCCATCAGCCATCGAGCAAATCGTAGGGACCGCTCTGGCAACCGGTAACGCACAGGATCCACGAGTACATCCGGGTAGTATCGGTCGAACAACAGCAGCCCCGATCGCCTTCGGACGGGCCTGACCGCCGCCAGGTAGCCAAACCAGCAGTCCGCCAGCCAGTAAAACAACTTACAAAGCGATATCAACAATCCACGGGGTGGGTTCGAGTGCGGTTGCAAGACTGGTGGACGATTAACCCCACGTGTACGAAAGTGAGGTCGAAAGTGAAAACAGCGCGTGTCGCTGACTGCGGGTTTATAGGTCTGTTGCAAGCGCTCGATCACGGCTGACTTGCCGACCCCGTCAGGCCCAAAGAACGCGACCCACCTCCCGCCCCTCGGTAGCCGTCCTTCTATTCGAACGCTGCTTATTGCCAAATTGCGAGTCCCACTGCCATTTGAAGGATGGCGCTGACACCTTTATCTGAGAATTGCTTGCCGCCGCTGACCGGAACAAACACGATGTCTCCGTCCTGAAGCTTGGGATCGGCTGCGTGGTTAGAAAGAATCTTCTTGAGCGAAAGGTCGGACTCGGTTCGCCCGGCGGAGGTATTACGAATCAGCTTCGCCTCGGATTTCGCAGTTTTGTTTACGCCTTGCGCCAGCGCCAGTGCCTCCAGGACCGTAATGGTGTCCGTGTTGTCGACCAGATAGCCGCCAGGCCTGCCGACGTCGCCGACAACGTAAACCACCCCGGCGCGTTTGACCTGGATGCGGTCGCCTGGTCGCACCTGCATGTCGGCTCCGCTAGGCAATTGTGCGGAATTCCCTAACTGGAAGGTCATGACCTGTTCGCGGTTCCGGCGGTTCACCGTTACAGTTCTCGATGCGGTTGGCGTAACCCCTCCAGCAACCGCAATGAAATCTGCCACGGTGTGCTTTGTCGCCCAAGGGTAAACGCCAGGCGCTTTTACTTCTCCGGTAACAGTCACTCCCTGAGTCGCGTACTCCAGAACAAGAATCTCGACATGGGGGTTACGGAGGATCTGCTTCTCGCGGAATCGCTCCTCGACTGCGAACTGAGCCTGTTCTGCCGTGAGTCCTTTAACGCTGATAGCGCCTCCCACTGGAAGGCTAATCTCTCCGAGATCGTCGACTCGAAGCTTGCCGGAAAGCTCAGGCGTGTCGAACACTTGTAATTCAATGAGGTCGCCGGCATCGAGCAACAGAGCATTGCTCGTGAGAGCTGCCTCTGGTGGAAGAGGAGACTGCGCATTCGCGTTATTCAGCGGGCAAACGACGACCACTACGCAAGCGATGAGGAACCATGCCTTGCGAAGAAGGTTGTGCATGTGTCGTCCCCTAGTTGTCCAGGTGCCTGGCATCTGATCGGCTGAAGCCATACCCGTATCGGTGGTAGTACGAGTTGTCGTAGTTCTGATCGATGTCCGTCAAAACGATTCCGGCGAGATTGGCGCCGGATCGAGTCATCTGATCGCACGCGTGGCGCAGTGCGTATTTTGTGGTCGTCCCCCAGCGTGCTATGACCAAAACAGCATCGGCCTGACAACCCACAACTGCGGCGTCCGTAAAGACGGAGATCGGAGCCGTATCCATTACGATGTGGTCGTATCGCAAGCGCCAGTCCTCAAGAAGCGCTGCCATGCCTACGGATGCCAGCATCTCGGCGGGAAAGGGGCGGTTCTCCCCGGCAGGCAAGACTGAAAGGTTGGGAAGAACTTCCGAGGTTGCGACGGCTTCGCTTTCCTTGCACCGACCCGACAGGATGGCAGTCAAGCCGGGGTTCTGCGGGAGTCCGAAGGCTACGTGCACCGATGGCTTGCGCAGGTCCGCGTCGACCAGGAGAACCCTTGCCCCCTGCTGCGCCAACACAACCGCACAATTGATCGCGGTGACCGTCTTTCCTTCGCCTGGGAGGCAACTGACAACCACCACTAACTTCGGCGGACGAGTTCCTAGGCGCAGGAGTGAAGTCCGTAGGCACCGATAGGATTCGGCAAACGACGACTGAGGCTGATAATGGGTGACCAATTGCCAATGTGTGTCGGACGCTCTCGAAGTAACCGCCTCGGCATAACGCCTTGGCTTTCTCGCGACAAAACGTGGGATCTCAGCCAAGGTTGGCAGAGAGGTGAGGCACTCGATCTCTTCGCCGTTGCGCACCGTTGCGTCCAGCGCTTCCAGGCCTGCGGCGGTCAGAAGCCCAAGAACCGCACCACACCCCAGCCCCAGCCCGATGTCAAGGATTGGTCTGGGGTCGACCGGTTCGGACGGGACCTGGGCAGGCTCGACGATGCCGATATTTGCTGAAGCCAGTCCCGCCATGATTCCAGCCTGCTTCAACTTCAGCTGCAGGGTCTGATAGAGGTCCTGCGTCGTTTCGACTTCGTGTTTGAGTATGGCGTACTGGGCTGCTCCCTGATTCAAGTCGTAGGCCTTTTGCTTCTGCTCCTCGAACTTAGACTGCAACATTTTTTCCGCATTGGCGGCAGCCAGATACTCGTTCTTGTAGCGCTCAGCCAGGTTCTTCAACTCAGCGTGGATGGCGGCATCGACTTGCGCCATCTCGTTACCCAACTCCGCCAGTTTCGGGTATCCCTCTCCGAACTTGGTGCTGAGCTTGGCGTAATCGACACGCAACTGCGCCTGCTGTGAGCGCAACACCTGCAACGTCGGCTCGGGAACGGTGGAGGCGATCAATTCAGGATTGCCCGAGCCAGCGATCCGATACCGAGCCTCTTTCACGATCCGGTCCGATTCCGCGGTGGTCAGCTGCTCGTTCAGGTCCTTCAGCTTGTCGGTAATGATGTTGTCGGTTTCATCGACGCCGATCAGGCCTCGGCGTTTTTGTAATTCCGACAGCTTTTCCTGTGCCTGGTTTGCTTTCAGTTTGAGATCGTCCATCTGCGCCGAAAGCCAGGTCGTTACCTGGCTGGCAGCATCGTAGCTGCTGTGAAAATTCCTTTCCGTATAGCAGCTCACCGTCGCGTTGACCACTTCTGCCGCGAGTTTTGGATCGGTAGTGCGAAACTGCACGCTCAGAATATCGGTCTTGGGGACAATCTCGACTTTCAGGTTCTTTTGAAAGCGTCGGAGCAAGTGATCGCGGATCTCGGGTGACAGCTCCATGACGTCTGTGTCCGCTGGCTGAATCCAGGCGCCGGCAAAATCCTTCCTCTCAGCGAGCCGGGTTTGCTGCATCACGGCCAGAGCCACGGTTTTGCTTTGCAGTACCGTTGCCGCACTCTGTAGCTGAATGGTTGGGTCGGAAGGATTCAGCACCCGGGTTGCTAGTTCATCGAGCCCCATGGAATTGGTGCCAACCGGACTGACTTCGATCTCTGCAATCGCCTCGTAGCGAGGTGAGCGGACGATTATGTACAGGATCGACAGGAGCAAACACAGAGAGACGCATGCCGCTAGTACGCGCCAGCGAATTCGCAGCATTCGCCAAAGCTCAGGTAAGAGCAGTTCCTCGCGCTCGGTGTGCTGAGGGATTCTCAACTGTTCGTTTGAATTAGCTTTCACTAGGTGGGTCGGTTCAACGCTGAGGAGCAAGTACTACGTCGGTGAAGTTGATGAATAAAGTTCAAGTCTTCCCGATGAGGCACGATGCGGTGCGGCAAATGATCGCGAGATCCAAAATCATGGAGCGATGTTCGGCGTAATAAAAGTCGTACTCCAGGTGCTCATGAATGGGAGCGGTCCGATGCTCGCTGATTTGCCACAACCCAGTTATGCCGGGCGTGAGGGCCAGCCGTTGACGTTGAATCGCAGTGTACTGCTCAACGATGAATGGCATTTCCGGTCGAGGCCCGACCAGCGACATTTGGCCAAGCAAAACGTTGATCAGCTGCGGCAATTCGTCCAGCTTAGAACGACGCAGCGCTCTTCCTGTCGGCGTCACTCGAGGATCCCGACTGCCTTTGGGCGAGTAACCGTACCTGGGTGCGTCCAAGTACATCGTGCGGAATTTGTATATCGGGAACAATTGACCATTTTTTCCAACCCGGATCTGCGAGAAGAACACGGGCCCCCGGGAAGAGAGCTTTACCAGGAGTGCAAGCAAGGGCGTCAAAGCGATCAAGGGAACTAAGCCAAGACTACCTAACAACAGGTCAAACAATCGCTTGCTGACGTTGACGAGCCTCGAGCTTTGGGGCGTCAGAGCAATGAATGTAGGCGCCAGAAGTAGCCAGAATTGGAGCCGCGGCATTGAGGGAGCAATCCATTGAGAGGTCAGCATTGCTCCCGCACATGCTATGCAGCTCACTCTCAACGAATGCTCAGTCCGCCGGATATTCAGGGGACTCGTCGATGGCTCGTGCGCAAGGTGGTTCTCTAAGGGGACAATCAACACCAGGGAAAAGCAAGCGGCAGACAGCGTAGTTAACGAGAGCGAATACCCGGCTTTCAACAGCTGCCGAAGAGCGCTGGCGAAAAAAACGGAGGCGGTGACGATACCAACGTCCAACACTCTCTCATGACTCAACAACTTCGTCAGAAGGTTTGAATGATTTCCAGTGCCTAGAGATGACGCGGCAGAGACCGAGAGAGAACGTGAAGGAGTTCCCATGGAAGTTAGGTTTCCGAGATAACACCCGACGATTGTTCGAAGCAGTTACAGTGGCTCGACATCAGCGGCGTGCAGGTTGATGGAGATGGACTTCATGATTTGATCGATGGAGACGATGAGCCGGCGGGAGTTCTGCTTTTCCAGCAGCGTGCCCACCCATCCGATGAAGGGGCCATGCTTTACGCGAACCCGGTTCCCGATCCTGAGATAGGGATGAGGCTCAACGTCGCCTGAACCCAGGCAACAGGACTGAATACGGGCAATGTCCTCGTCCGCAAGCACGGCTAACGCACCTGCCGATGAAACCAGATGGAGGATGCCGACCGTCTCCAGTAGAGAAACGCGTTCCGATTCGCAGATATGCACGAAAATGTAGCTGGGAAAAAGAGGGATTTCGACTCGCTTGACCCTGTCTGTCCAGCGCACCATGCGATGGTAAGTCGGCAGCAGATATTCAAGATTCTTCTGACCCAGTTGTCGCGCCACTTGTCGCTCGTGATTCGAGCGCGTGTAGGCCGCGAGCCAACAGCGACGATTGCGGTCTAGTTTCATAGCAGCGGCGCGCGGAACAAGCGCATGGCTTCGCCATTCCCAGTCCCAAACCCTCCTGGAAACGAGCAGCCACTAATTTCTTGAGAGTTGTCAGCCGATAGCAAACTGGCAAACCATCAACGTGCTACTTTGCATTGATTCAAACGTGCTAATCGACTAAAGCAGGTAGGCTGCCACGCCGCTTGTGGAAAACAAGATGGCAATGTTTGCTTAGGTTTGCAAAGAATGACGAAGCATTGTCAACGGGCAAAGGAGTTGAATCGTACAAAAACTGGACGCCACAGGTGACCGAGAGTTGGACATTTGTCTTCGCGGTGCGTGCGGATTGAGCAATCACTGCGCGACTGGCTTGTGAATCTTCGTGGGATCCAGTTCGATGTTGCTTTCCAGCACCATCTCCACGGATTCACCGGTCCCTAGCGTGACCTCGGGACCGCGCGTGAGCAGCACCGTCGCCAAGCCTAGGACACCACCGCTGGCGGCGCCGATCGCCGCTCCCTTGCCTCCGTCAGCCAGAGCACCAATAGCAGCGCCGGGAATTGTCGCACCCACCACAGTGCCGACATCTTTGCCCTTACTACTGTCACCTTGGATCGTTCCTTCCTTGCCCTTCATCGTGTTGGTGGTGGAACCGGGCGTGCCCTGTACCGCTCCAGGTAGCATTACGGTGTAGCCGTTGGGAAAGATCATCGAGGTGAAGCTCATCTGAAGTTCGGCGCGTCCTTTCACTCGGCCTGGACGCACCACCCTTAGGACCTCGCCTTGAACGAATGTCCCCGCGGGAATGACAATCTGATTGTCGGCGGTAATCGGAAAAGCGGTCTGCGCATAGACGGGATCTCCGGGACGCGCGCTCTTTGTCGTGATGCCCTGTTTCAGGGTGAGCGGAATCTTCGTGCCGGAGGCAACAGTGATCGGTAGAACGGGCGCGGGATCGGGCGGAGCAGGCGTGGTTATGCCATTCCTTGGAGTCAGATGTGGCGGATCCTGGCTGGTCTGCGGGGAAGCCGGGACGGCAAGTGCGAAGCTGATAGTCGCTCCGACGAACGCGGCGATTGCTCTCATTGCTTCCTCCAAGTGGGCGGCTGTACTTGCTTGAACGCGGCGGATAACCGAAAGTCGCGGCCCCCATCGAGCAGCCCGCCGAATGCCCCTTATTTTAGGCCAAACAGAGCGTTCACGTGCGCAGTTACGGTTATCTTTTCGGCGCTGAATTCGGCAGTAGGAGGAGGAGTTGAACTAACACCGGCAGCTGCCTGTACCTTCATCATCATCGGCCGCACGGGCTGCTGCTCGAAGGTATCTACTGACGCATAGGAAAGCTCGCCCAGAGCGCGCCCGCTGGACTGCGCCACCGCATTGGCTTCGTCTTTCGCACGCCGCAGCGCATCCTGAACAGCTTTGATCTTCGCAGCGTCCATGTTGTCGAGCAGGTAGCTGATGGAGGTGTCGGTGACATCCATGTTTGCCAGGCCGTCGGAGATTGGTCCGATCTTAGAGAAATCCTTCACCTTGACGCTAATGTTCGCCTCAACGCGATAACCGACCAGTTTGCGCTTGGGATTGTTGTAGTCGTAGACCGGTTGGGTCGCGAAGCGGCTGATCTGCGCCTGGCTGGGGTCGATGCCGTTAGAGCGCAGAAGCTGGCGAACCTTTTCGGCGGCCTCTGTGGCCTGCTGGCTCGCATCCTGCAGCTTCTCCTGTTGCGCCGAAATACCGAATTGGACCAGAGCTGTGTCGGGATCGCTTTCGAACTTGCCATCGGCGCCCACCCAGACCGAATTTGGAATGATTTTGGTCGCTTGCTCCTGCGCAGTCGCCAGCATGTTCAGGCCGAGTATGCCGAAGAGTAGGGCCACCAACATCGTAGGAATGCAGAATTTCGTTCTTGCCATCACATCCTCCAGACGACTCACCTTGGACCGTGAGCCAAATCATACCGCCCGGGCGCATCTTCGTCAGCGGGAGCTCCGGATTTTCTGCTTTCCACAGGCCTCACTGCTATATACTGCGCCGCATCAAAAAGGGAACGTCCGAGAGTCCCTTTCTTGCGCGGCCTCTTTGTCAACGGTTTAGAAATCCCTGGTGACTGCTTCCCGCGCTATTGCGAGCGCACCCGTGTTTGTGAGTCGGATTCGACCTGAGCGCCGTATTCCCAAGGTCTGTAACTGCCGTTCGGACTCCTGGCCAGATTACTCGTAAAATGAGGTAACGCCTTGATACCGAAGTTCGGCGTACGTAGTTTCAGGTTAGGAAACTCTCTGATGGATAAGTTCGTCATTCGTGGCGGCAATCCGCTGCTGGGAACAGTGCGAATCAGCGGCGCCAAAAACGCCGCTCTACCGGCAATGGCCGCGGCTCTGCTGACCGAAGAGCCGGTCATACTCGAAAACATTCCGCAGGTCCGTGACATCGAGACGGAGCGCAAGCTGCTGTCTGCCATGGGCGCCGAAGTCGAACTGGGCTACGGACGTGCCCAGCACCGCACCACCATCTGCTGTCGCGACCTGGTGAATCCCGAAGCGTCGTACGAGCTGGTAAAGACTATGCGCGCTTCGACACTGGTGCTGGGGCCGTTGGTCGCCCGTATGAAGAGTGCCCGTGTTTCTCTGCCGGGTGGTTGCGCCATTGGCGCCCGCCCAATCGATTTGCACATCAAGGGGCTGGAGAAGCTGGGAGCGAAGATCACGCAGGAGCATGGCTACATCCAGGCCAGCGCCGAGAGGCTAAAGGGCGCGCGCATTGTCTTCGAGAAGATCACGGTCACTGGAACAGAAGATTTGCTCATGGCGGCGACCCTCGCTGAGGGCGAGACGGTTCTGGAGAATTGCGCGCGTGAGCCCGAAGTGGTCGATTTAGCGGTGTTGCTGAACAAAATGGGCGCGCAGGTTGAAGGCGCCGGTACCCAAACCATTCGGGTTCACGGAGTCGAGAAGCTGCACGGCGCTCGGCATCGCATTATTCCTGATCGCATTGAAGCTGGCACATTCATCATCGCGGGAGCTCTGACCGGGGGCGATCTGACCGTTACCAGTTGCGATCCGATCCATCTCGATGCGTTGTTGACGAAGCTGGAAGATTGCGGAGTGACGGTTCACAGGAATGGCGAGTCAGTGCGCATCGTCGGCAACGGACCGTTGAAGTGCGCCGACATCATCACCGAAGAATATCCTGGCTTCCCGACGGACATGCAGGCGCAGTATATGGCCCTGGCGACGCAGGCGAACGGCACCAGCATCATCACCGAAAACATCTTCGAGAACCGCTTCATGCACGCGCTGGAACTGGTGCGCATGGGAGCCAATGTCAGGATCGAAGGCAGCAGGGCAGTGGTGCGTGGCCGGACGGCGCTCAGCGGAGCGGCGGTGCAGGCGAGTGATCTGCGGGCATCGGCGTCGCTGGTGATTGCGGCTCTGGTTGCCGACGGCGAGACCATCATCGATCGCGTATATCACATCGATCGCGGTTACGAGCATATCGAAGAGAAGCTAAAAGGTGTGGGTGCGCAGATTCGTCGGATCGGTGAATTACTGCCGCGACGGATGACTGCGCCTGCAGTTGCCAGCTAGGCAATGTCTGTACCAGCGCCATCGCGAGTTATCTTGCTCTTGCTGACGCTGCTCGTTTGCTGTGTGGTTGCAATCGCCCAAAGCACGCAAACTCCGTCTGGAGAAAGTACGTCCCGGCCGCAAGCCCAGGGGCCGCCAAGTCCGCCCGATGCGCCTGTGCCCGACCAGGGAACTGCTACTGAAGAGCCGCCAAAGTCTGCAGCGAAGCGCACGCTCAACAAGCTGGATCCCCATTGCATCGATGTCATCTTTCACAGTTGCTGGTCGTCGCCAGCTGCTGAACCGGGCAGGCCAGTCCCTGACGACCAAAAACGGGCGGCCGAGGATGTCGATGTCGGCTACTACTACCTAAAAGACAAGAACTATCGCGCGGCGGAGTCTCGTTTGAAAGAGGCTCTGGAGATCCAGCCCAATTTACCCGCAGCGCTCATTGGATTGGCTCAGGCGCAGCAGAAGCTCGGCAAAAAAGAAGAGGCACGCCAGACTTACGAGGCGTACCTCAAGCTCAAGCCCGACGGGCCAGACGCGGATAAAGTTCGCAAAGCGCTGGCTCAATTGAACTAACTAAGCCGCGCGCTGGCCCACTACGTCTTCGATCTCCTGCATCTCCGCCTTTGAAAGCTTGATTTCCGCCGCCTTAAGATTCTCTTCCAGGTGTGCGACCGAAGATGTGCCTGGAATCGGCAACATCACCGGACTGCGATGCAGCAGCCACGCAAGTGAGATCTGCGAAACGGTCGCTTTGTGCTTCTTCGCCAGCTGATCGAGTTTGCCACCCGGCTGCGCTAGCTTGCCTGCCGCGACAGGGAACCAGGGAATGAACGCCAGGTTGTTCTTTTCGCAATACTCGAGTACATCCTCATGCTGGCGATCGGCCACGTTGTACAGGTTCTGCACGCTGACGATGTTCATCACCTTGCGGGCGCGGTCGATTTCGTGCGGCTTTACTTCGCTCAGTCCGACGTGACGGATTTTGCCTTGCTTTTGAAATTCCACGATTGGCGCGAGAGATTCTTCCACCGGAACCTTGGGATCGATGCGATGCAACTGCCACAGGTCGATCCGCTTGGTCCGCAGTCGGCGCAAGCTCATTTCTACCTCTTGTGCCAGATATTCGGGCCGACCGACCGGCTGCCACAGGTTCGGGCCTTGTCGCGTCAGGCCGGCTTTGGTTGCGATGACCAGGCCTTCCTTGTAGGGGGCCAAAGTTTCGCCAATCAGATTCTCGCTAACGTCGGGGCCGTAGCTGTCAGCTGTGTCGATGAAGTTGACTCCCAGTTCCACTGCACGCTTGAGTACGCGCTTGGATTCTTCAAGGTCTGTGGGTTCTCCCCAGATGCCTTCACCAGTAATGCGCATGGCGCCGAAGCCGAGTCTGTTGACCTCGAGGTCGCCGCCGATGTTAAAGGTTTTTGATGCTGCCATATGATTTCTCCTTGCAGGAAACGCTATGGCTGCAATTGATGAGGGACACCGCATAATGGATTCGGGCGGCTCAAATATTTGCGGCCTTTTCTCATGTCGCCTCCATTTGTGATCTATCTCACTGAATTACCTGCGGGTCATCCTTGATGGTAGGAGTGAGGAGCCATCAATGAAGGGTAATGAGAAAGTGATCGGCGCGCTGAACAAGGCGCTACACGACGAGCTGACGGCCATCGTGCAATACATGGTGCAGGCGGAGATTTGCGAGAACTGGGGCTATGGTCGCCTGGCCGGCTTTACTAAAGCGCGCGCCATGACAGAGATGCATCATGCAGAGCGGCTGATCGAGCGCATCATCTTCTTGGACGGTACACCGAATGTGAGCGTCCCTCTCGCACCCGAAGTTGGAGACACAGTCCAGAAGCAGTTAGAAGCAGACTTGGCCTCCGAAGATGGCGCCATTCGCGAGTACAACCAAGACGTCGCATTATGTGCGAAAGAAGGCGACGCGGGCAGCAAGGACCTGTTTGAAGCGCTGCTGGCCGACGAAGAGAAGCACGCCGATTTTCTTGAAGCGCAGCTGCACGCAATAAAGGAAATGGGGATTGGCGCCTATCTATCTCAGCAGATGGGCAAGTAAAGCGAGCGCCGCTATTTCTGCGGATTGGCTGGGCCTGCTCCTGAGTCGCCACTGTATTGCTTCAGCAACTCCTGCATGTCAGCGAGGTGCTGTTGAGTGAGCTTAGCGCGGAGCAGGGCGACGTCCATTCCGTACATGGAGCCGTATCCCGACTGCTTATCGGTTGCCGGATACGTGGCATCGATATAGGCGTCGCGATAAGCGATCCAGGCACGCTCCGAAGCCTTGATTTTGGCGACGGCATTTTGTTCGCCAGCCGCTTTGGAGAGGAGCTGCCGATACAACGCATTCAATTTCGCATCTATGCGGTTAGCTTCCGCGCCGGCACAGGCGTTCATGTCTGTCTGCGTCTGCGCCTTGGCATTGCAGGCCTTGAACTGCTCCGTGTCCTGCGAAAACAGCGGCAAGGAAACAGCAAAGAAGAGGGTTACGATGCCCAGGTGTCTCATCGGCGTTGTTTGAGGTTTCATGATCGCGAGCATCTGAGAATACTCTGAATGCAACGCCAAAGCATCCGGCCTACTTCTTCGCGACGGCCATCACGTTGTCGTCGGGATTACGATCGATCAACTTGTCCAGCGGATCGATTCCTGCCTGCACGGGCTTTTTGTCGACCGTGATGGTCACGTCGGTCTTCTCCTGATCGATCTTCTGTTTCTGGAGATAGAGATATTGCCCGTCGGCATCGAGTACACCGATATCCATCCAGTCGTTAACCGGAATGGAATGCTCCTGCCCCTTGCCGTCGGCGCGGAATTTCTTGGCCTCGACCGTCAGACTCACCTGATACTTGCCGTCGGGAAGCTGCTGGTAACTGGCCGCAAGCGCACGATTGTCGTAAAGCGTGATGGTTCGGAAAAGATCCTCAAGCAAATACTGATATTGCGGAGGAGTGACCTTCTGGAAGTAGCCCTCCAGATCCAATGAAGTCGGATACGGCGGACCTTTGAACGCGTATTGCTTCAGAAAGCCGCGGATGGCTTCATTGACTTTGTCTTCCCCGATGTAATCCTGCAGCGCGTACATCGCCATCGAGCCTTTGCGGTAGTGAACGTACCCCTGGTTCTGGTCGACCTTGTAAAGTGGATTTTCTTCGTTGCGCTCATTGGCGCGTCCGCGAAGATACTGATCGAGTTCAAAGCGCAGGAAGCGCTTCATCGATTCGGGCCCGTAGTGATGCTTCATCACCATCAGCGCCGTGTATTGGGCCATAGTCTCGTCGATGGAGGTGTCGCCCTCAACGTAAGCCGAAATAACCTGGTGTGCCCACCACTGGTGGCCGGTTTCATGCGCGGTCACGTAGAAGGGAAGGACGACTGAATCCGGCTTGTCGCTCATCTTCGTCAGGAAGCCAATGGATTCAGAGAAGGGAACGGTATTCGCGAACGACTCGGCAAAGGTACCGTAGCGAGGAAATTCGATGATGCGCAGCTGATGGAATTGGAAGGGGCTGAAGTTCTCGCTGCAGTAGGCCAGTGTTTCCTTCATGCTCTCCATCATGGTGTCGATGTCGAACTCGTGTCCCGGCTGATAGTAGATCTCGAGATTGACGTTGTTCCAGTGATCCCGTCGCACCGCGTAACGTGCCGACTGGAAGGAATAGATATTCAGGATAGGCGCGTCCATTTTGTATTGAAAGTAGCGACGGCCGTTCTCCATCCACTCCTTCTGCAGGTATCCGGGAGCGATGGCGATCTGGTCCGGACTGGTGCTGACGGTGGCTTCAAAATTGATCCAGTCAGCATCAAATGCGACGCTGTTATATTCTCGGGCCGCTACGTCTTCCAACTTCGGCATCCGCCGCGCCGTAGCCAGACCATGACGATGCCGGGTACTGTCGTCGGTTAGCTCGACTTCCTGCGCATAGCCGATGTAGGGGCCATAGCGATCGTTGATGAAGCTTCCGTTCTCCACGATGTCGGTGTTTGGGGCATCGTTCTGAAAGCCGGGATTGTCGTATTGCAGATCATAATCAAGCTGAATACGACCGTTGGGTGGCAGTGCGTTGGGCAACTTGTACTGGTAAAAACCCAACGCCGCGTCTTCTATGATGGGCGTCTGGCCGCCGACGAAATTGAGCTTGTTGACCTGCATGTGCAACCGGGGCAGCGGGATCAAGTCCACCGGCCAGAGGGTGATGGCCACCTGATCGATAGGAGTGGAGGTTTTGTTCTCCAGCCACATCGTGCCGCGCATGGAAAACGCGCGCCGCTCTGGATAGAAATCAACTTCAGTTTTCACATCGGTAATGCGGGGTTGTGGTAACTCCCAGTATTGCTTGTACTTCTTTTCGTACTGAGCTCTGGCTTCATCGATCTGGAAAGTTGTCTGGTAGTGATTCAGGACATGCGTGTTGTAAAAGATGTAGCCGCCAACTCCCGCCATGGCGATGAGGCAGACGAAAACACCGGCCATCGATGCGCCCGAGAATCGTGTGGCAGCCTGGCTCATGCGGACGCGAAAGCTGCTTTCGGTACCGCGAACCCAAAGCAGATTGGTCAGGATTGCCAGCAGGATAGCGCCGAAGATCCAGTAGATCCTGAACCAGATCAGGGGTTGGAGGAATGGTCCGTACCTGTTGATGTCGGAGTAGGTTACCTGTGGAGCTTCACCAAAGCGGTAAAGATAATTCTGGAATCCCGCCGGTGGCAACGCGATGGTAGCGACAATATAAAGCACCATCACGAAGTGGCCGAGATATTTGTTGTTGACGATGGTCTGAATGAATATCGCCAGCACGCACAGGATCCACAGCGAGGTTAGCCGGTCGAGGAATAGTTCACGGAAATACAAGCCGAACTGGAAGTGGTAAAAGCCTTGTGCGACCTGCACCGTCAAGCCCGAGGCGAAAATCAGCAGCACAACCAGAACCTGCACCAGCATCAGCGCCAGCAGCTTCGAGCAGAACAGGACCCATCGCTGTAAGGGGAAAGCGTCGATAACCTGACTGAGCTGCGCATCGCGTTCACGCCAAACCAGCTCGCCCGAATAGAAAATGATGATGGCGATCGCAAAGATCGAAAAGCCGGCGCTGGCGAACTCCAGCATCTGGTAGGTGACAGGGTAGGTGCGCGTCGCTTGCGGATTAGTGATTCCCGACGCTGTTAAAGCCGCAAAAAGAAAGCCCGCCAGCATCAAAACGAGGAAGAATATGTTTTTGGTAGTTTCACGGAAGTGAATACGAGTGAGTGCAATCAGGTGCTGAAACGAGGCTGATGCAGAAAAGGTCGGATGCGCAATGGGCAACGTCTGCGCGGCCGAAACCTCTTCTTTCTCATCGACCGCCACGCGCCGCTTGCTCTTCTCGGCCGGATAAGCGAACTCAAACTTGACGTAGGCGAAAATCAGAAAGATAGCGCCCAATCCGAGCCATAGTGCGCGATTCGCGAAGATAATTCCTTCGAGGGGTATGAGCTGAGTGTTGCGCTGAAAGGGCGTCCAGTAACGGGTGATTCGATCGATGGCCGCGCCGCCCAGAGGGTCGGCCAAAGCAGCGCGCACACTTGCAGTCAGCGTCGTATTGTTCAGCTGGCCGACGGTAAAGTATCCGATCAGCACCAGAACGCTGGCCACGTAGACGGGCAGCATCTTGCGCGAAAGCGTCGAGAGTGCGAAGAAAATCGCAGTCAGGAACAGCAGGTTGGGCAGCACGTTGATGAAGTAGGGCTGAAAGTACGCTCCCACCATCTGCGGGCCGACGCGAGTTTTGTCGAGCCACGGAGTAAGCGTGCCAATCCACGCTCCCAGGCCAACGCTGCTGAAGATCAAGACCTGAATGGCGAAGGCAGCGAGAAAGCGTCCGCCCAGGTAGTCAAACTTGGTGATAGGCGCGGTGTAGAAGAAGACCGCGCTGTTACTGTCGATATCCTGATAGGTCGCCTGTCCGGCGATCGCCGCAGTGATGACGATGCCGAAGAAGCAGATGAACGTGATCACCCCGTTCAGAGCGTAGGGAGAGGTGATCAGGACCTTACCGCCGGTGCCGAAGTCAACGCTGGCATTCGCGAAAGCGCCGCCCGACATCAGCACAAATAGCAAGCCCAGCGCGAAGAAAACTACGAAGTAGACATACGTCGACAGCCGGCGCAGTCGCTGCTGAATTTCGAAGAGAAAGATGTTGGCCAGCATGGTTAGTTGGCCGCTCCGTGGATGCCTCGGATGGTGGCGAAGTAGAGGTCTTCGAGATCCGGAACTACCGGTTCGAAGCCCGACTCCGGCGGTTCACTCTGGTGAACGTGGAGCAGCGTCTTTCCGGCTACCAGTCGCATGGAGATGACCTTGAACCGTTGCTGGTAATCGGCAAGTTGCGCGCGGTCGATAGCCTTCTTCCAAACGGATCCGGTAAGGGTCTGCACTAGCGCCGTCGGATCTCCCGCAGCACGCACCCGACCCTGGTGGATGATGGCCATGTTGCGGCAGAGGTCGCTGACATCGGAAACGATATGCGTGGAGAGAATCACGATGATGTTCTCGCCGATGGCGCTCAGCAGATTGTGAAAGCGAACTCGCTCTTCCGGATCGAGGCCAGCGGTCGGCTCATCGACGATGATGAGACGAGGATTCCCCAGAAGGGCTTGGGCAATGCCGAAGCGCTGCTTCATTCCGCCGGAAAAGCTGCCCAACGGTTTGTGACGGTGATCCCAAAGGTTGGTCTGACGGAGAAGGGCGTGCACCACCTCACGCCGTTCCTTCGGATTCTCGATCCCCTTCAATGCGGCAAAGTGCGAGAGCAAGGCTTCGGCCGGAACCTTCGGATAGAGTCCGAACTCCTGTGGCAGATAGCCCAGCATCTTGCGCACTTCGTCTTTCTGCTTCAGCACGTCGATGCCGTCCATGCGCGCGCTACCGCTATCGGCTTCCTGCAGCGTCGCCAGGGTGCGCATCAGTGTGGACTTGCCGGCGCCATTAGGCCCAAGCAAGCCGAACATGCCTTGAGGGATGGAGAGTGAGACGTCCTGTAACGCCTGCGTCCCGTTGGGATAGCGCTTGGAGAGAGCTTCAATTTTCAGTTCCATCGATGTACCTGATCACTAATACGCAAAGCCTGGCGAGCGGGTTCCATCCGCAAACGATAACGCAAGGTGCCTGTTCCCGAGCTGCCTCGCACCAAGCATTTACAAAACTTATGTTTTCTTAACAAAAACTGGCGCGGCGATATGCTTTCGTAGTAGTTGGTTTGAAATGCGACTTATTTTGCCATTTCGAAGTGCGGTAGTCATAGCCATTCTTTCGGGTGCCGTTGGCGGGATCGTTCCTCGCGGCTGGGCCGCTCAACAGGCTGACTCTGGACAGCAAGCGACCGCAACTAAGAAGGCGCGAGCCGTTGGCGCCGTGAAGTCGGTCACGGGCAACACGATTACGTTGCAGACCGACACCGGGGCGGAAGTCGCCGTCTCCATCCAGCCGAATACCAGGCTCGTACGGATGGGGCCCGGGCAAACGGACCTGAAGACCGCACCGGCGATTCAGTTGAATGACGTTCAGGTTGGCGATCGCATGTTGGTAGGCGGAGCGCCGTCGGACGACGGCAAATCGATCGCGGCAACGACGGCAGTTGTCATGAAGAAGGCTGACGTCGCCGAAAAACAGCAGCATGATCGCGAAGAGTGGCAGAAGAACGGTGTTGCCGGAGTGGTGAAATCGGTTGACGCCACGAATGGGACGATCACGCTGTCGACCGGGACACTCGCCGCCAACACCCTTGCAGTTCACGTTTCCAAAGAGACCATCATTCGTCGGTACGCGCCCAACTCCATTAAGTTCGACGATGCCAAGCCAGGCACGCTTGATCAAATCAAGGCTGGCGACCAACTGCGCGCTCGCGGCACCAAGAGTGACGACGGAAAGGAACTGGGTGCGGCAGAAGTTGTCTCGGGTACATTCCGTAGCATTGCTGCGACCTTCAACTCCGCCGATGCCGCTAACAACACGATTACGATTACCGATCTTGTAACTAAGCGCCCTGTGACGCTGAAGATTACGCCCGAGTCGCAAATGCATCAGTTGCCCGCGATGGCTGCGCAGCGGATCGCGATGCGCTTAAAGGGCGGTTCAGAAGGAGCGACAGGTGCTGGTGCTGCGGGAGGCTCCGCGACGCCGCAGCGTCCTCAGACCAGTCAGGGAGCGACGCAAGGCGGTGCGGGCGCGGGCGGGCGGCCAGGCGGTGGCACGCCTGACTTTCAGCAGATGCTCAGCCGCATGCCGAGTGTTTCAATCGGCGACCTGCAAAAGGGAAGCGCTCTGATGATTGTGGCTACCGAGGGCTCGGCCGATTCGCCGTCACAGGTGATTATTCTGCTGAGCGGTGTCGAGCCTATCCTTACCGCCGCTTCTCCGCGGCAGGCCAGTACGATTTTGTCTCCCTGGAATCTTTCTACCGGTGGAAATGCTGGAACGGGAGACGCTCCCTGAGGGAATACTCGTAGGGATTACTACGTCTCGTAAAGGGTTCGATTTACTCAATGCGTTTGTATGCACTCGTTCTTTTCTTGTTTTCCTGTGTTGCTGTTCCGGCTATAGCGCAAAGTTCGTCGGGAACGCTGCGCGGCCGGGTCACCGACCCTTCGGGAGCCGTGGTCCCTCAGGCGAAGGTTACGGTCACTGGTGCTGACGGCAAATCGGCCGTCGTGGCAACCGACCATCAGGGCAACTTTCAGTTCACGCGTCTGGCGCCCGGCGCCTACAACGTAACCATCGAAGCGAAGGGCTTCGCCGTTGATCAGGAAGCTGCGGTGAACGTCACCTCCGGTCAGACGCAGGAACTCGACGTTGCGCTCCAGATCCAAGTTGAGCAGCAGCATATCGAGGTGCAGGAAGAAGCCCCGACCGTCAGCGTCAGCCCGGAAAACAGCGCTAGTACGCTCGTGCTCAAGGGAAAAGATCTGGATGCATTGTCGGACGATCCCGACGAGCTTTCTTCAGAGCTACAGGCGCTCGCCGGGCCTTCGGCTGGTCCCAACGGCGGTCAGATCTATGTAGACGGATTTACCGCCGGGCAGCTTCCGCCCAAGTCGGCTATTCGCGAAATCCGAATCAACCAGAATCCTTTCTCCGCTGAGTACGACAAATTGGGATACGGCCGCATCGAGATTTTCACCAAGCCGGGAACCGATAAATATCACGGCCAGTTGATGATGAATGGGAACTCGTCAGCCTTCAACACCCAAAATCCGTTTGTCAGCGAGTCGCCGGGATACTACTCGGAAATTTTCAATGGCAATCTCAGTGGGCCCATCAGCAAGAACGCATCCTTCTTCTTCACGGTGCAACAACGCGACATCGACAACGTCAATGTCGTAGTGGCAAACGTACTGGGACCGGGCAACGTAATCACGCCCTTCTCGGCCAACGTGCCAAATCCGTCGACGCGACTCAACATCAGCCCGCGCGCGGATTTTCAGTTATCAAAGAACAACACATTGACGATTCGCTATCAATATGTGAAGAACACGCAGGACAATGCTGGGATCGGGCAATTCTCGCTGCCCACAACCGGCTACAACTCCCACAGCACAGAGCAAACGGTGCAGATTAGCGACACCCAGGTCATCAGTCCCAACATCGTCAATGAGACGCGATTCCAGTACATCCGCGACAGCGACAGCCAGACGCCTCTAAGCCTTGACCCTACGCTGGTAGTTCAGGGAGCCTTCACCGGCGGCGGCAGCTCACAGGGTATCGTTATCGGCAACCAAGATCACTATGAGCTGCAGAACTACACCTCGATATCGCACGGAACACACTTCATTAAGTTTGGTGGGCGGCTGCGCGGCACAGTTTATTCCAGCACCCAGAATTCCGGCTTCAACGGCAGCTACAATTTTTCTTCACTGAATGCGTATCAGATCACCGAAAACGGCATTGCCGAAGGACTAACGCCGGCGGAAATTCGTGCCCTCGGCGGCGGCGCCAGCCAGTTTTCGCTTGTAGCGGGTCAGCCGCTCTCTGATGTGTCGATGATTGATATTGGCCTGTATGCCGAAGATGAATGGCGAATCAAGCCGAACATCTCGCTCAGTTATGGATTGCGATACGAGACACAAACGGGCATTCCCTACGAGGGAAACCTTGCGCCGCGTGTGAGCCTCGCCTGGGGCCTGGGTCATTCCAAACAGCCGAAGACGGTGATACGCGGCGGCTTCGGCATATTCTACGACCGCTTCTCTTATGACTACCTGCTACAGGCCGACCGTTACAACGGCTTGACGCAGCAGCAGTATGTTGTCGCGAATCCCAACTTCTTCCCGCTGATTCCGAGTCCCTCACAATTGCAGCAGCTCTCGACGACTTCGCCGACGACCTACCAGGTACAAAGTAATCTTCACGTACCCTACACGATGGAGTCGGCGGTGAGCCTCGAACGGCAAGTGACGAAGAACGCCACCATATCACTCACGTATTTGAACTCACGCGGCGTGCATCAGCTCTTTCTGCGCAACGCCAACGCGCCGCTGCCCGGCACCTACAATCCTGCCGATCCCACCAGCGGCATCCGGCCGGATGGTAACAATACGAACATTTATCAGTACAATTCCGGCGGAGAATTCGAGCAAAACCAGCTCATCGCCAACTTCCGCGTCAGCGTGGGACAAAAGCTCTCGTTGTTTGGCTTCTATTCGCTGAATTACGCAAACAGCGATCTGGGATCCGGAGGCCCAATATCCATTGGCTCTTCAGCCGGGGGTGAGGGCTTCGGCGGTGCATTTGGCGGAGGCACCAGTTCTCCGCAGTTCGTGATGAACTCTTACGATCCCATGCAGGATTATGGGCGGGCGGCGTTTGATGTTCGCAACCGACTGTTTCTGGGTGGCACGATTTCATTGCCGTACGCTTTCCGTCTAAGCCCCTTTATTATTGCTGACTCTGGCTCACCCTTCGACATCATCGTTGGTCAGGATTTGAATGGGGACTCGATCTTCAACGATCGCCCTGCGCTAGGCACCACTGCAGGTCCCGGCGGCCAAGTTATCGTGACGCCGTACGGCACATTCAATACTGTCCCGATTGCCGGCCAGCCGATCGTGCCCATTAATTCCGGAACTGGGCCCGCCCTGTTCTCGTTCAATCTGCGACTCAGCAAGACTTTCGGGATCGGTCCGAAGCTGGAAGGTCCTGCGTCAGCCGGCGGTCCTCGTGGTGGAGGTTCACGCGGTGGTGGTCTTGGCGGCCGAGGTTTGAGCGGCGGCGGCGGTGGGGGTCCGTTTATCTTCAGCGGCGAAACGAACCACAAATACAACCTGACCTTCAGCGTCAGCGCTCGCAACCTGTTTAACAATGTGAACTACGGGCCTCCGGTTGGGAATCTCGACTCATCGTTTTTCGGCACCTCCACTTCATTGGCCGGGGCGCCATTTTCGTCAGGATCCGCCGTGCGCCGTATCGATCTGCAGATGCTGTTCTCGTTTTAACGCATGTCGCGGAAGAACTGCTGATGTCCGGCGACAATTCGCTGCTTGGCCTCAAGGTTCGGCTCGAGCGACCATACCCCAGTCTCGTGCGTACCGCCGAGCAGGATGCCGTCGGTGCGAGGGAACATGTAGAGGTCTTCGGGAAGGGTGCAGTAGGCGATATCGGACTGCGGCAACAGAATCGTGAGTTGGCCTTTGACGGGCGTGAGTTCTTCATCGCCGAAGAGGGCCTTCGCGCCGAGTCCGGTGCAGTTCACGATGACTTTCTCCGGCAGCGTCTGCAACTCGGCGATCTCGCGAATCTCGCGTACTTCGATTTGTCCCCCGGCAATTCGGAAGTCCTGCATCACCGCCGGAAGATAGGTGTTGGGCTCGATCATCATGGTGTCGAATTGGCGTACCCAGGGATACGGAAAGGGATTTTGCGGCGGGGCGAGATCATGCATCTCGGGCAGGAGGTCGCGAATCGGGCTGTCGAGCGCAAGCAGCGCGCCTGGCGGTATCGAGTCCCGACCCATCACGAAGTTCGGCATCCAACGGATTCCGTAACGCGAGCCGACCATCAATTGATAGCGGCGATTTGCGATATGGGACGCCTCGACAAATCGCGGCAGGAAGCCAGGCGCCTCTTTGCCGTGATGGTAGACAGACACCGGACACCACTGTGCGCCGGCGATGTTGGAGGTCGTGTTTGGCGGAAGAGCCTTGGCGTAAATAGTGACGCGGCATCCGCGTTCCTGCAGTAGTCGAGCCGTTGCCAGCCCGACGGCTCCACATCCCAGAACCGCGACGTTTTTCACTCCTGCCGCGTCCACTTCCCGGCAGGCCAACTCGGCCGTTCCCCACGAGAGAGTGACGCCCCCGCCACCGTGCCCGTAATTGTGGACGACCAGTTTGTCGTCGAACTTCTGCGCGGCGACAACAAATCCCGATGGGCGAAACGGCCGCAGCCCAACAACGGTGCGGATCTCCCGGTCGGGACTGACGTCGACCTTAGGCAGCTTGAGGAGCGGTGGCGCCGTTGGCGCAGGCGGGATGGCCGCCTGCGAAACGTGCTTCGACGCGCAGCCATCGAGTGCAATCGCTCCGGCAAGAATCCCCAACGATTTCAGCGCCGCTCGTCGATCCATGGTGGGCGAGTATAGCTTAGGCGGGAGCGCACTCACCCCGCTCGGGTCAATGAGAATCTGGTGAATCAACAATAACTTACGGCTGATAGCTGAAGCTTAGGTTCTTATCTTCCTTGGGCCCAATGGAAATGGTTTGAGTCTTCTCACCGTACTTCTCCTGCACCGCCGCGATGGTATAGGTTCCGGGTGGGAGACCGGCGAGCGTGAACTTGCCATCTTTCCCGGTGACCGCAAAGTAAGGGCTGCTAAGAACGCTGAGGTACATCTGCATCCAGGGATGCTGATTGCACTTGATAGGAATCATCAGTTCGGGATGGTCGAAGGTCTTCTCCAGCGGTTGTGAGTTTGGCATCTGAGACTGGTTCCATTGGGGATTGTTTTTGGGCATCGGGTGAATGTTGTGCAGGGTCTGGTCATCGTCAACGAAATTGACCGGTTGGCCAACCATCACGGCAGCCATGTGTGGAACGTAGCGGCAGCCTTCCTGCCTGATGCTGACACTCTGCTTCGGCGGATCGTAGCTGCCTGCCGGTAGCCCGCCTTTGACGTACACGAGCACGTTGGCCATGTGACCGTCGTCCACGACCACCTGCTCCGATTCAGTCTGACCCTTGCATCCGGGATCGTTGGACATATCGATTGCTCGAGCCTTCGGCGGCGTGCCGTCGAAATTGACGATGCCGGTGATGCTGGCTGCCGTAGCCGGATCGACCGGAGCGGCTTTGGGTTGCGATGCTGCAGCAGACGATTCTGTGCTCCCAGCTGCATGAGAGTTGCAAGCGGTTATCGAAAGTACGACGAGGACGATCAGAATACTGCAGTAGACCTTACAAAACACGGGTCAGCCCTTACTAGAACAACAAAGAAGTATGAGGAAACTCTTCATTGTACTATTCGAAGCGGGAGCAGGATGGGCGAGCGTCACAAACCGCAGGCGGGCGCGTCGGTCCAGGCCGCACCATCTGGCCCGCAGATGACGCCCCGGGGCAGTCCGAATGTTGCTCAGGCCGTTCTGCTGGCGAGCGCACTGGGACAACTCGGTCTGGCGCTGGTAATCACCGTCTATCTGGCGCGCGTATTGTCTCCAGCGGCCTTCGGATTCTTCTCACTTATCGGAACTATCTTCATTCTCGCTCGCAAGGTTCTCGATCTTGGATTAAGCAATGTTGCTGCAAGGGACATCGCTCAAGATCCGCAGCGCGAGCGCCCGATCCTGGAAGGCATGATGGCCTACCGCAGAGCGGCCGGGGTGGCGCTGGCACTCGCGCTGTTCGTTTTCGCTTTCGTGCAGAGGGACCCGCAGGAGCGTTGGGTGTTGTTAGCGGCAGGTGTCGTGCTGCTGTTCACCGAGCCGGCAGCTTTGGACCCTGCGTTCCAAGTTCGACAAGCGCAAGGAGGACCGGCATTCCTGAACTTGTGCGGCGGGTTTCTGGTACTGCTAGGCAGCGTTGTATTCAACCGCCTCGCTTTCGCCGGAGCTGTGTTCGCTTTGCTGCTGGTAATACGTGAAGCGTTCTCGCTGCTGGGCACAAAGATCCTGGCGAACCGACTGTTGGGGTATCACCCTAAAGCCGGATTCCGCGGTCGAGCGTTGAAAGCGTTTGTCGGACCAGCGCTGATCTTCAGTCTGGCCAGCCTGATCTACACCGTCTATTTCAACTGCGATGTTTTCTTTGTTCTCGCCTTGCGCGGACGGGACGAGCTTGGCGCCTACGCAGCGGCGTTCAGACCGATCAATCCGTTGCTGCTCCTGCCCTGGCTGCTAATGGTTCCTGTTGTGCCGGTGCTAACGGTGGTGCTGACTAGAAGCCGTGAACAGTTCATTTGCCAGGTGAGGAGCGCCTGCGAGATCGCTTTCGGAGTCGGAAGCTGCGGCGCGGTGGCCGGCGTTCTCCTGGCTCCCGATCTCGTCAGGCTTCTATATCCTGTGCGCTACCTCGAAGGGCCCCTCTCCTGCGTAAATGCCTTTCGCTGGCTGTCTGTGGCCTTGGGATTGGTTTGCGTCACAACCGTCGTGACGGCGTCCATGCTGGCGGACCGAAGGGAAAAGGTCCTGTTGACAATCGGAACCCTGGCGCTGGTCGCCAACGTCGCGCTGAACCTCGTACTGCTGCGGCGTTACAACTTCACCGCCGCCGGCTTCGCCACGGCAGCCACGGAACTGTTCTATCTGATCGGAGCAGTAGTCGCGTTTCACATATTCACCGGGCGAAGCGCGCTGACCTGGAGAACATTGTTGTATGTAACGCCAGCGGCGAGCATGGCTGCAATTCTTCATCTGACCGCAGGAGGGGCTGTACTGCGAGTATGCGCGGGTATCGGTCTCGGCCTTCTAGCCGTAGCAGCGATACTGGTTATGCCCCAGTCGCGACAATTCCGTCGGGAAATGAGATCGTTCACCCCGACCTTCGAAGAAGCAGCCGCCGTCGCTGCGCCCCAGGTTGAGTTATGAAGAAGACCGACCCCATCGAGCAGGCGCTGAACGCGATCGGCGACCTCCGCTCCAAGAATGATCCGAAAGAGGCTGCTGTCCAGTTGCGTGGCTTCCTGAGGGATCGCTCCAACCTGGTTATTGCCAAAGCAGCGAAGGTTGTCGGGGAGCTGCGGTTGTCTCTCGTGCCTGAACTTACAGCGGCGTTCGATCGGATGATGACCAATCCACAGAAGCTCGACAAGCGTTGCGCTGCGATCACAGAGATCATCACCGCGTTGTACGAGCTTGATTACACCGAGCCGGAGGTCTACCGGCGTGGCATTCGGCACGTGCAGAAAGAAGCATCGTTCGGTCCCCCGGTCGACACTGCCACTAAGCTACGTGGTATCTGCGCACAAGGCTTGCTTCGCACGCATAGCGCGGACGCCATGTCTCTGGTCGTGGATCTGCTCGCCGATCCTGAGCCGGCTGCGCGACTGGGTGCTATTCGGGCATTGGCCTTGAACGGTGGTGAAGCTGGGGCGCTGCTGCTCCGCTTTAAGGCCCTGGTTGGTGACGAAGACCTGGAAGTCACGGCAGAGGGTTTTTCTGCTCTGATGTCCTGCGCACCTGAGCAAACGCTGTCGTTTGTTGCGAGGTATATGGATTCCGAGGACGAGGCGATCACCGAGGCCGCGATTTGGGCGCTGGGGCAATCGCGGCGACCGGCCGCTGTCGAGGCGCTCAAGGACAAGTGGGAGCGCACTGTCGATCGTTCTGCACGCAAGGCGCTGGTGGGTGCCCTCGCGGCGTCGCGACTCCAGGAAGCCATCGATTTTCTCGGTTCGCAGTTGCAGAACACCGACCTAGCGACGGCGGGAGAGATATTGGGGGCTCTGTCGAACTACGGCAGCAACGAGGCAGTCAGGCAATCCGTGACTTCGGCTGTGGAAGAGCGCGGGGATCGCGGCTTGACGGCGCTATTCCATCAGTACTTTCCTTTAAAGTGATCCGCGCTGAGCGAAGCCGGATCTTGACCTACTGCTTCAGTAGGGCCTCGAGCCGTTGCTGAATCACGGCGGTATCGGTTTGTCCGCGGTAATTCGCGGCAACATGGCCATTGCGGTCGATCAGAAATGTGACTGGCAAGCCTAGGATTCCGCCGTAGGACTGCGCCAACTCCGTCGATCCCATCGCCACGGGATAGTTCATTTTGTACTGCCGGTAGAAAGTGCGCACCGGATCAGGCCCGTCGTCCATAGAAATACCGACCACCTGAAAGCCTTGCGCTGCGTAGTTGTTCTGAAACTCGACGAAGTGCGGAATCTCCGACTGACAGGGAACACACCATGTTGCCCAGAAATCCAGTAGGACGACCTTCCCCTTGTAGCTCGCCAGGTTCACAGGCTTCCCGTCGATGTCAGTAAGCGAAAACGGAGCGGCCACCGAACCGACGGTTCCTGCAGGTCCGCCGTTACGGGCCGATTGGTGACGCGCGAACTCATAGAGACCGATCACGACGGCGATCGCGATAATTATCAGGACAACTTTTCTCATGCGTTATTGACCTTTGATGGTGGGATATCCCTTGTAGACCCAGTCGGTACCGAAGTCGTCGGCAATGTACAGCACTTTGACATTCGTGAAGCCCATCGAAGTCAGCTCCTTGAAGGCGGGCTGAACATTGGGACAGTGACTCCAGGGACAGCAACCGCAGTAAAGAATAATAGCGTTATTGTGTGGGAGCGATTTTACGCGGGCGCGCAGCTTCTGGAGCCCGTCCTTCTCAGAGCCGGTTCCAACGTACTCTGCATCGGGAATGTGTGCCTGCCGATAGAGCAGCCATGGTCCGACATTCAGTATGAGAGGCTTCTCGCCCGTAGGCGACTGGAGCACCTTTACGAGATCTTCAGGACTAACGAGCTGCGGGCTGCCGGGAGGCAGTTGTGACGGTTGCGCAGTCTGTGCCATCGCTACTGTCGCGAGCAGAAACGCGCAGAGCACGAATGCCAACACTTTTGAAACGTTCATGACCTACCTCTGGTTCCGGTTGAATACAGCTCTTATGACTGCCAATCCAGATTAGCTGAAGGAAGATGGAATGCCCAAACCGGGTCGATGGCAAGCGATGCAGTTAACATCGAATCCTGCCCGCGTTGGTTTCAAATCCGGCGAGACTCCAGCCTACAACCGAACAATAGCTTGATTGTCACCAACTCCGCCCTGATAATGACTTTCGCCTTCATCTCAGGAGCCAACCGAATGACCGCATCCGAGTTGACCGCCTTCGTCAAAAGGCTCAAGCCTCCGTTTCTACAAGATCTGGCGCCGGAGGAATTGAGCGCCGTCCTGGCGCCGGCGCGCCAGCAGCGGTTTCTGGCCAAGTCAGTCATCACCAACCAGGGCCATCCCGCCAACCAGATTTACATGGTTCTTACCGGCGCCGCACGCAGCTTCTTCCTTACCCAGACGGGGCACAAGCTGCATGTCTACTCCTATCCAGCCGGTGAGATGTTTGGCGGTATGGCCCTGATTGCCCGGCATTCCGAGTACATCGTCAGCACCGAAGCGGTGAAAGACAGCTACACCCTGACATGGGATCGGGCAAGCATCCGGACGTTGATCCTTCGCTATCCGCAACTGATGGACAATGGATTGTCGATTGCGTCGGAATATTTGAACGCCAGCATCGCCACGCAAGTGGCGCTCAGCTGCCACTCGGCTCGTCAACGGCTGGCGGAGGTACTGGTCGGCATGGCCAGCGGCATTGGGCGTCGCGTATCCGGGGGAATTGAGCTTGCGATTCGCAACGAGGAGCTGGCATCAGCCGCAAACGTAACTACGTTCACCGTCAGTCGCCTGATGAGCGAATGGCAGCGCGGCGGTTTGGTCAAGAAAAGCCGCGGAAAAGTGCTGGTTCCATTTCCCGAAAGGCTCCTGCTGCAGGACCTCTAATCGTCCAGTCTGCCGGGGTAACCACCGCTCTTTGATTTGGCGCAACGTCAAATCTGCGGCCTGACAACGATCTACCGTCGCCGCTCTGTAATGATTGTCACATCGGCAATTTGCTTCCATGTCTGACATGGGGCTGTGAGCGGTAAGGGTTTCGATACGCAGCGAGGGCCACAGGTTGTGGCCCTCGACTTTTGAAGATGGCTCTTCGGAAACCGTGCTCAAGAATTTACCCCTCTGTTTTACCAACAGGTTTCAGGCCCGGTCTTATAGGGGATCAGGTTTGCAAAAGTTCTACCGCGGCAGCGAGAGAAGCTGCTGTGTACCGGAGAAACGTGTGCCCAAAGTAGCTCCCACAGTGATTTTATGTATCGACGACGATCCGAAGGCGTTGATGGCTCGCAGCCTGCTTCTTTCGATCGCCGGTTATGAAGTTCGCACAGCAGCATCGGCGGAAGCGGGGTGGAATCTATTTCGCAACTCGCGGGTAGATGTCGTCCTAACGGAGCAGTATCTGCAGGGAATGAAGGGTGCTCAGATCGCCCGCCCCATGAAGAGTCTGAAGCCGGAAATTCTGTTTGTGCTGTTGAACGGAGCTTTCGATCCACCGACGGAAACCGACGATGTAGATCTGATTCTGATGAAGTGTCTAGGGCCTTCGGTGTTTCTGCGATCGATCGAGAAGCTGATTGCCCGGCGCAAATTATCGATTGTTCCTCCGATGTGCAAAGAAATAGGGAGCACACCAGGTGCTCCCTAGCTTGCGACAAGTTGATCGCGCAAGAGCGGCGGTCTCGGCCAGACCTGAGGTCTAAACCGAAGGTCCCGCTGCTCTGACTTCGGCGCTAACCCCCGCCTCGTACGTCTTGAAATTCTCACGGAACAGGTTTGCCAGCTTCTTTGCCGCTGTATCGTAGGCGGCTTTATCCGCCCACGTATTGCGCGGGTTGAGGATTTCGGATGGAACACCTGGGCACTCGGTGATGACCTCAAGCCCGAATACGGGGTCTTTTTCGGTCTTGACGTTGGCCAGCTTACCGCTGTGAATCGCGTTGACGATCGCGCGAGTGTGAGCCAGTTTGATTCGCTTGCCAACTCCAAACGCGCCGCCGCTCCAGCCGGTGTTCACCAGCCAGACACGGGCTCCATGTTTTTTCATCTTTTCGGCTAGAAGTTCAGCGTATTTGCTGGGGTGCCAGACGATGAAAGGTCCACTGAAACAGGGCGAGAACGTTGCGGTGGGATCTTTCACGCCGACCTCAGTGCCGGCAACCTTGGCGGTATATCCACTGATGAAGTGATACATCGCCTGCGCCGGACTCAACGAGCTGACCGGCGGCAGAACTCCAAAGGCGTCGGCAGTCAGAAAGATGATGTCGGTTGGATGATCGGCTACGCACGGAATTTTCGCGTTCTGTATGAACTCGATGGGATAGGCGCCACGAGTGTTCTCCGTGATTTTGGTATCGGCGAAATCCACGTGCCGGTCTTCTTCGAGCACAACATTTTCCAGCACAGCTCCGTAGCGCAAGGCCTGGAAGATATCGGGCTCCGACTCTGGTGTGAGGTTGATGGCTTTTGCGTAACAGCCGCCCTCGATGTTGAAGATTCCCGCGTCACTCCAGCAATGCTCGTCGTCACCAACCAGCAGGCGGTTGGGATCGGCTGACAACGTTGTCTTACCCGTGCCGCTGAGGCCGAACAGCAGGGAAGAGCGACCCGTTACCTTGTCGGCGGTCGCCGAGCAATGCATGGAGAGCACTCCGCGTTTGGGGGCAAAGTAGTTCATTACGGTGAACACGCCCTTCTTCATTTCTCCGGCGTATTCGGTACCCAAAATCACCAGTTCACGATCTTCCAGGTTGACGCAGATGCTGGTCGTCGAACCAACCCCCGCCGTGTATTTATTTGCCGGAAAACGGCCGGCATTGTAAATCACGAAATCGGGTTTCCCGAAGCTCGCCAGTTGCTCGCGCGTCGGGCGGATGAGCATGGTGTGCATGAACAGCGCGTGATAGGGACGCTCGCAGATCACGCGAACCTTGATCTGATAGTTGGGATCCCATCCGGCAAATCCGTCGAAGCAGTAGAGCCGTTCGCAAATGTTCAGATAGTCTTTTGCGCGCTCCTTGACGACATCGAAGGTGCGCCCGTCGAGAGCAACGTTCACTGATCCCCACCAGATATCATTTTCCGATTGCGGATTCTTGACGACGCGCTTGTCCTTGGGTGATCGACCGGTCTTTGCGCCAGAATAGGCGACCAAGGCTCCGTTGTCGGCAATGCTCGCATCTTTGTCGTAACGAATGGCATGTTCGTAGAGCGCGCTGGGGGGCAAGTTGCGATAAATCTGTGCGACGTTGATACCGAAGTCTTTCAAATCAAATGGGTCCATACGATTTCCTGCCTTATGAGCGAATTAGCTTGAGATAACGAAACTTCCATCATACCGCCGGGCTGTCAAGGAATGAAAATAAGGAACATCCCCGCCCAGCACTGAGGCGAAGCCGCAGCGGGCATAGGGCATCGTCCCTCTCGTAAGGCCGGCTGGTCACATTTGCGGCAGTTGCTGTTCTTGATACTGCAAGAGCACATTTACCTTCTATTCATTCGACATTTACTTCCTTGTCAATAGCCTTGCGCATACTAATAGGCGAATAGTGCGAGCTATGACGCGGAAGGTCGATGGCTAAAGTCGGCACGAAGGCGTTGATCGAACGGCTGGACGCCCCGGCCGCAAACACGATTCCATTCGATAGGCTGCCGTTCACCGTGGCCGATGCCACGGCAGGCAGCGAAGACGAGTTACAGGCTGTCGTGGTCGGATCTTCACAGGACTGCGACCTTCCCATCAGCATCTGCGAGTCGCGATTCTTCCGAAATATTGCCCGTCGGAGCGCCAGCGGCGAAGGTCCGCGACATACCTTGCAAGAGGTCGAAGCCTACCTCAAAGACACTCTCGGAGTCTGGGAGAACAGCTGGATACGGTTTCCTCAACGACGGCTCAGCCAGCGCGCACAGCAGCTTCTCGAGGCCGACTTCCAGGTCGTGCGTGATGGACAGGCAACGGAACGCTCGGATGCCTCGCGCTTCCGTTTTCTTCGTAACGGCGAGTTATGGGTTCGCATTCCCATCTCCTACGCTCTGAAACTGGCCCTGGCCGACCTTACCGGGAGTCAACCGCACATGCCCGAGCCGATGCGCGTGGAAGCCGAGCGGCTCATGAAACACTTCCTGAACGACAATACCTCGCCAGAAACGACATCGTTCCAGATCGTTGATGCGACCGATGGCCGTTCTCTGGGAGAGAACGTTGCCCGGGAGTCGGCTCGACGTTTCCTTTTCACCTCGCTGCTGGTCGCGTGGGCTAACCTGCGGTTCGGACTGCTTGAGCACGGTCAGCGAGCCATGGTGTATCACGCGCCCGTGCCCTCGGTTCATCAGGAAGACCTTTCTTCGTGCATTTCGGACTCGTTCTATCGCGAGCTGTTCATGAGCCCGTGCCTTTCAGGCTGGAGTGACGGCGAGAAGAAGCATGAATATATGCACCTGTGCCATCAGGTGCTGAGCCGGAGTCAGTTGAATGCTGTGGGCAAGCTGCGCGAAGCCGGCATCATCGCCATGGATCTGGTGATACTGCCGAGCCTGTCGAACATCAGCCTGGCAAATAACGGCATTCACGTCAGCATTGGCAGCCGTATGCTGACGGACGGTCAACACTGGAACCTGGATAGCGAAGGCGCAAAGAATGTCGGCGATCTCGCCATCAAAATCTTCGAACATTTTCTGGCGCTATTTGTCGGCATTTATACTGCTGCTCCCTACAGAATCGGCTTCTCGCAATTTCATCCCGAGCGGTTGTTATCTTTCCTGCCGCATGAACTCGACTTCACTCACTTGCGCCTGCTCTGGCGCGAGTGGAAAGAGAAGGCACAGCTTCGGATCTTCGGCCATCCGTTAACGCCGTACGGACCGCGTCGACTCGACAATATGGTCAGCCGGGTATTCAGACTACGAGGTGACTGTGTTCCTGACGCTCGGCTATTGACCTATCCGGTGGCCTGGTTGGCGACCGCGCAGGCCTCCGCCTTGGATGGAACGGTCGGGAATGTTTCCCGGTTGTCGTCCGAACTCGATGAGCTAGGGATTGTCGATCGCCGAATGTCGTTTTACATGCCTTTGCGCCTGCGGGAAGGGCTTAGCGATGGGTATTCCGGGTTCGAAGCTCGCTACTACAGCCTTTTTCCCTCATACGACAAGGACATGCAGCCGGCAGCTGATCTGCAACAGTTCCTGCTGGCCCTGGCCTACCGCATGGCCCTGCTTGGGGAAGTGGAGCACGGTGAGATTCCGGATGATCCGACCCTGGAGAGCGAACGGCGACAGCCATTCTTCTTTGCGGCGGCTGGACTGCCGGCGTTTTACGTACATCGGGACTCGCACAACCAATTCCTCAAAACGATTCTGCGAAAGTGTAAGACCACGCGGCCTAGCCGACGACATCCCAAGTATCACCGCGTCTCGATTCGTGACTACCGTCGTGCCCTGCTGACTCACATCCGTGAGAACGCAGCCGATCTGGTGGAAGCCATGGGAATGGAAGGCGTCCTTACCGACTTGGCAGTACGTTGTGAAGATCAGGAACAGCAGGCTGAGCATCGCTTAGCCGGTGGCATTCTGTCCGGAACTGCGGATCCCATGCGCGTAGAGGCTCGCGAATTCAACCGGGCGGCGGAGAAGTTCTACCGAGAGCAACTTCGGCGACAAAATTTGGGCGAAGCGTTTTCGCATCTGCGACAAGACGCGGAGGCTCTGCAACGTTCCGAGCGCAGTGAGATTCGGGCGTGTCTGCGTCACGGCGTTCGCGTGCAAGAGGTTGGGCGCTTTCTGGACGATGTCGAACAGCGCACCTTATCCGACCAACTCTCGCTGCAGGAGGTCACAACTTTGCTGAACCTGGTCCTCGTATTGGCACTCGAGGAGCGTCGCCGATCTGCGAGGGGAAAATCATGAGCGGTGTCGAGCACCATTACATCGATCGCACCACCGGGGCCGTCAGACGGGAACAGCTGCTGGCAAACGGAATGATTCGTGCGATGTACTCGCCCGCACTGGAGAAAGCTGCCGTGCTCACGCAATTGGCCTCGAGCCGTTACGTGTCTCGAGTGCTCGGCTACCTGAACTACGACAACCTGCTCTCCTCACGCGCTACAGGGATGTTACGTTTCCTGAGCAATGCCGGGATTCAGCTCTCGGAGTTCGTCGGCAACCTGTCAGACTACGATACCCCGAGGAAACTATTCGAGCGCCAGATCCAATATTGGAACTGCCGCCCGATGCCAAAGGAGAGGCGCTCTGTCGTATGTCCAGCCGATGCTCGCGTGTTGGTTGGGTCGATGGATAAGACGTCAGGACTGTACCTGAAACAGAAGTTCTTTTCCTTTCCCGAGCTGCTTGGAGAGGACTCGCCATGGCGCAGTGCATTCGCGGGAGGCGACTACGCTGTGTTTCGCCTGACGCCCGAGAAATATCACTACACTCACATGCCGGTATCGGGACGAGTGCTCGACTTCTATTCGGTGGATGGCCGCTATCATCCGTGTAACCCGAACGCCGTCGTGCAGCTGATCACGCCAGTATCGAAGAACCGGCGCGTCGTCACTATCGTCGACACCGATCTCCCGCGGGGAACCAAGATCGGCATAGTGGCCATGATCGAGGTGGTCGCGCTGATGATCGGTCAGATCGAGCAACGCTACAGCGACGAGCGCTATCGCAGCCCTCGTACTCTTCAACCAGACATGTTCGTGCGAGCGGGAGCGCCTAAGGCATTGTTTCGTCCGGGAAGTAGCACCGTGGTCCTGCTGTTCCAGAAGGGCCATATTCGTTTTGCTCCCGATCTGATTCAAAACCAGCAGCGCACAGGGATTCAGAACCCGTTCTCACTAACTATGGGCGAGCCGCTCACCGAAACGGACGTAGCCGTTCGTTCGCCGCTCGCGCTTCCCACTGAGGAGGTCTTATGTTGAACATAGGATTCGTTGCGACGCTGGCATTGTTCCTTTTTGCGCTCATCACGTGGGGTGTTCGCCATCTCCCCGCTGAACGCTGGCAAATGCTAGCCGCTGTGCCAATCGCGAAAGCGGCCGATGGCTCATGGCTCGGTCTAAACCTGACGTTCTATGGTTTCTTCAGCGCTAGCGGGACGACCTTCGGCTGTCTGATGTTGCTGCTGCTGTTGGCGTCGGTCGGACTTCCGATATACGTGAGCTGTGCACTGATTGGCTTCGTACTCCTTGTGTGCGTTCCGTCCTCGCGATTGATTGCGGGGATGGTTGAGCGGAAAAGAAATACCTTTACCATTGCCGGCGCAGCGTTTACGGCAACGATCCTGTTGCCTCCCCTGGTCATCGCGGCCTCGGCTGCTGCGCGGCAGAAGTTCTCGATACCGGTGCTGCCGGTGTTCGCTGCCGCCATCAATGCTTATGTTTTGGCCGAAGCTATCGGGAGGCTGGCCTGTATCAGCTTCGGTTGCTGCTACGGACTACCGCTGCGCGATGCCAGGCCGTGGCTCGCGCAGTTGTTCCGCAGCCACAGCCTGATCCTCGAGGGATCCAATAAAAAGGCTTCGTACGCGTCAGGGTTTTCGGGAGAGCCTCTGATTCCGGTGCAGGCGCTGACTTCTGCGCTGTTCGCGATGGGCGGAGTAGCCGGTATCGCATTGTTTCTCGCCGAGCGTTATCGACTGGCGGCCCTCATACCGCTGTTGACCAGTTATGGCTGGAGGGCCTGCTCGGAGTGGCTGCGCGCCGACTATCGTGGGGCTTCCAAGGTTTCGCCTTATCAGATCATGACGATTATTTCGCTTGTTTATCTGGCAGTCGCAATCGTTCTCGTGCCCGACGCGGGCGGCATTAAGCCTGACCTGATCGCCGCCTTCCGCCAGATGATTTCGGCCTGGGTCCTGGTGCTAAGTCAGTTGCTTTGGATGCTCCTCTTCCTGTACTACGGTCGGAGCCGGGTCACGTCGTCGGTACTTTCCTTTCATGTTGTGGCGGATCGGATTTGATCCAGCCGGTTAGAAGGAGAAGCGGAGGGAAAGTTGCTGAACCCTGGGAGTAGTAAGGGTTGCGCCATAGACGCCAAAGGACCCGCTGGTGGTGAGGTTCTGGAGGGAGTTGAGAGGATTGACGTCGAAGCGTACGGAATTGGTGACGTTATAGATATCCCAGGCAAACTGCATTTGCGCACTCTCGGTCAGCTTCCACGTTTTCGCCAGTCGAACGTCGACTCCGAAATAGCCATCTCCGCGAAAGTTATTGCGATTGCCCGCCTCTCCGGGATAAGGATTCTGTAGGTCCGCCAGCGCGGCCGAAGCACTCGAGAAGACTTCCGGAGCTCCGTTAGCTGTGTAGTAAGTCCCGGTCGAGATTGAGCCGGTCTGGACCATGTTGCTCTTCTCCAGCCAATTTGTACCCCAGCCGGCGCCGCTGATCACGCTGAACGGAAGTCCGCTGGTCCACCGGCATAGACCGGAGAGTTGCCAATTTCCAACAACGTCGTTCAGCCAGCCGGCCGCATGGCTGCCAATCAGCTTGCCTTGACCGAAGGGCAGTTGTGCCACCCAGTTCGCCGTGATCAGATGCCGGACGTCGAAGTCGGAGGGTCCATAACTGAGCTGCGGATTCCAGGCATTCAGGATGGCGCTGAAACTGCTGCCGACGCTGCTGCCCGTGCTGGAGGAATAGACGGTGCGCTCGTCGTCCGAACCCATGTCGAGCGATTTCGAATAGGTGTAACTCAATTCCATCTGCAGCGAACGGCCCATCGGTCGGCGAAGAACTAGCTGACCGCCGTTGTAGTTCGCTCTGCCGATCGATGCCCAACTGTACATGCTGGCAAACTGAGTCGGCCAGAAGCGTCCAGTTTTCCCTCCGCAACCTGGATAGCAGAGGATATCGAGCGAGTACAGGGCCGCTGTTTCGTTGCCGAGGGTATACCGCCAAATGTCGTTGTAAATGTTCTGCGTCGCGCTTCGCCCGCCCGAGGCAGCATCTGGGAACATGTCTTCAAAGTAAGGAATCGCCGGCACTGTACTTGCTCCTGCATAGCCGTACTTGGAAAGCTCTGATGCTGCAGTGAAGTAGTCCATGCCGGATTTGGAATCGACAAGATCGAGAGGCTGCGCAAAATCGATTTGCTGGAGTGTGCGACGGCTGAAGCGCCCCAGGTACGACGTCTCCAGTACAAAGCCTGCCGGAAGCTGACGCTGCCAGGACACGTTGACAACGTGTGCATAGGGGGTCTTCATCGCACTGTCGATGCCCTGTGTGATCGCGAAACCGTTGGTCAGCGGATCGGTCGGCGAAAGTGCCGGATAGCCGATCACCTGCGACGGTGTGCCAGTCAGGTTCGGAATATCATGAACGCCGGTGAAACGCGGCGAAGTGTCTGGCGTAAGGACGTTGGTCGGATTCGTGATGGCGTCTGAGAGTCCGAATGAACCGTATTGCTCGAAGAGATCGACGATGTTCTCACCGAAATGGTCGTAGTAAATCCCGTAGCCGGCGCGTAAAACACTATCACTGCCGTTGCCGAGGAGTTTCCCCCAGAAGCCACCTCCGACATTGGGGGAGTAAGCAAAAGAGACGTGTGGAGCGAAGTTGTTCTTCTGCATCGGCCAATAGGGCTGCAATCCGCGTGCCTGTCCCGAGGGCGCGAACGAGATATACGGTTGTACGCTGCTGCCCAGCGTTGCCTGCTCGCCTCGCGTCTGGAACCACTGGTAGAGATTTGTCGTCGGCTGGACCTGCTGACCATTGACCTCGTAAGGTGTCTGCAACAGGACCTGCCGCAGTCCGAAGTTGAGCGTCAGGTTGGAACGGATGCGCCATGAATCCTGCCCATAGTATTCGAATTCGTTGTTCTTGAAATCGCGAGGGAGCAGAGCCCCGGCTGGAAGCAGAGTGCCGGCCAAGCCGTTCGCCGAAACGCGGTAATTGGCCTGGGTTGTAACGTAATCAAGCAGGCCAGCCAGATTGGTCATCGAGTAGTTGTAGGAACCCGTGAAGCTGCTGTCGACCGAAGGAAAGCCGAAGGTTGCCGGATCGAAGCTCTGCCCGGTACCGACGATGCCACCGTTTACCAGTGCATAGGAATTGGTCACCGCCGAATCGTACGACAGTGCATTGCTGAGGCTCTGGTTGTTGATCAGTCGATAATTGGCGCCAAAAGTAAGTGTGTGCCGCGAGTGTGTCCACGTCAGGTCGTCGACCAGGTTCTGCACCGGAACAGTCACAGCGGAACTTCTGGTCTCAGCGGTGACGGGGCTCATGCCGTAAAAATTGGCGTAGGCTCCCTGTCCAATGCCGTTCGTAGAATAGCTTTGGCGGATGTAGCTGTAATGCAGACTGTTGGAAAGGTTCGCGGACAGTATTGAATTTAGGCCGGTAGCCAGTCCCTTGCTGGTATCACGGTTTGCGGAACTGGCGGGCTGTCCGGGGAATTGTGGAACTCCAGAGGCGCTGTCATCCTGCAAATTTCCGCGCACAAAAAACCAGTTTCGGTTCGAGAGCGAGTAATCCAGCTTCGCGATATAGGTATTGAGCGAAGCCGGGTCCGGTGCCGACCACGTATAGGAGGCGGTGTTCAAGCCGTCTCCCGCCACGTAGCCATTCGGCAGCGGATATTGTTTGAAGACTGACAGCGAGTACGGATCGACGCCCGCTCCCCAGGGGCAGGTCCCGTTCTTTGTGCAATTGGGATCCATACTGGCGATTTGCGACGGCGTAAGGGTGACGATCTGGGTTTCGCCATCGACCGTGTGCGGATACTTGATTTCCCCCGCCCGTAGAGACGCGGTGGGCACAATCAACGTCGTCTGTTTGTTCTCGTTGATCTTTTCGCCTTCATAGGTGGCAAAGAAGAACAATTTATCTTTCTTGACGGGTCCACCCAGCGATCCCCCGTAGGCGTCGCGGTCAAGTCGTCCCGGAGTGTTCGGCAAGCCGGACGCCAATTCGGCCTGCTTGTTGAACCAGTCGTTGGCGGGCGGGATCAGATCCCGTGTGCGGCCGTACAAGCTGCCGTGAAAATCGTTGGTGCCGCTCTTGGTAAGGATGTTGATTTGCGCGCCCGACGATCGGCCTGCATCGGCATTGAATCCCGACGTTGTGACCCGAAACTCCTCGACCGAGTCAAGAGTGGAGCGCAGCACTCCGGTGAACGCGTAGCCATGCACCTGGTCATTGTTGTCGACGCCGTCGAGGGTGGAATTATTCTGGTCGGAGCGTGCGCCAAGAACACTGCCGCTTCGGCTGTCGTGGGTCTGATCGTTGTGCAGGCCGAGGTACAAAATCCCGGGCTGCAGGCTAAGCAAGTCAGGAATGTCGCCCTCGACCGGAATTGCCTGAATGGCGGTGCTATCCAAGGCGTCGCCGGTGGTGGCGTCCGCGGTATTCAACGGTGATGCTTGGGCGCTGACACTAACGTTGGTAGTCAGCGACTGAACGGCGAGGGAGAAGTTGAGCGTCGCCGGTTGATTGATCATCAACGCGAGAGACTTGGTTTGTGTGGAGAATCCTACGGCTTCTACCGTGACCGAATAGTCGCCCGGAGAGAGTTGGGTGAACTCGTAGCTGCCGTCGCTGTCGGTGAGGCGATGAAGGCCGAAGCCCTTGTGCTGACTAGAAATGGCAATTTGCGCGCCGCGAATTGCTGCACCCGAGCTATCAATGATCGTTCCGCGCAGCAAAGTGTTCGTGCCTTGCGCGAACGCATGGCCGACAAAGAAAAGGAGTGCCAGCCACACTACCGCTTTCAAACAGATTGTGCCATCGCGGCCCACAGTTAGTCCCACTGAACTTCAATCAATTCGCTCCGGGCGGGAGCGTTGAAATATTGCGCCAACTCCGATTGCCCGACGGAGAATGCACGCTCCAGTAACTGAGGCTGCATCACATCCGCCGCCGGACCCGTGATCCAGGAAGGCTCCGGCGTCAACAGGATGACCGAGGAGAAATTTTCCGTTACGAGATTCAAGTCGTGCACCGCTGCCAGAATGGTCAGGCCCTGCTGGTTCAGATCGCGCAGCAAAGACATCAGCTCGATCTGCCGTCCGATATCCAGGTGTTGTGTCGGCTCATCCAGCAGCATCAGCTGTGGCTGCTGCGCCAATCCGATCGCAATCTTCACGCGCTGGCGTTCGCCTCCGGACAGTTCGGAATAAATGCGGCGGCGCAGGGCGAGAATATCGACCGCATCCATAGCCGTATCGATTGCCTTCCGGTCGTTCGAAGTGGTGCGGGCAAACAGCGGGAGATAGGGAACTCGACCTTGGGCGACGATCTCTTCCACACAAAAATTGAACGGTACTTCCAGTTCCTGTGGAACCAGGGCAATGCATCGCGGCAAGCCGCGTCGCGGCCACTCCACCAATGGCTTTCCCTGAAGGAGAATCTCGCCACTCTCCGGACGAAGAAGCCGGGTAGCGAGCCGAAGGAGTGTGGTTTTACCGATCCCATTCGGGCCCAGCAGTCCAACCATGTCCTGCTTCTCGACGGCGAACGAAAGACGGTCAAGAAGCAGCCGAGAACCGCGCGAAAACGATACGTTGCGAAATTCAAGAAGCGGAGACGTCATTGAGTAGCCTCACGCGAGCGACGGTTTAACAGGTAAAGAAATGCCGGGCCGCCGAGAAAAGCCGTGAACACGCCGACAGGAATTTCTGTGGGAGCAAATAAGGTTCGGGCGAAGGTGTCGGACAGTATGAGAAATATCGCGCCGCCCAGTGCGCTGGCGGCAATCAGGCGTACATGGCTGGGACCGATTAGGATACGCAGAAAGTGCGGTACCAGCAGGCCCACGAATCCGATCAGCCCGCCGAGCGACACTGCAGCCGCCGTCAACAAAGACCCCAGGATCACCGCGGCTACCCGTACGCGAGCGACGTCGACACCGAGTTGTGCGGCGTACTCTTCGCCCAGCGCCAGCGTATTCAAACGTCCAGCAACAGGCAGGGCGAGCAGGATACCTATCGCCACCAAGGGAGCGAGCAAAGCGAGTTGGCTCCAGGCAGGAACGCCGATCTCGCCGTGTAGCCACGCTGCCAGGACGCGCAGACCGGAGTTTGAGGCTTCCTCATGCAGTTCGAATACGACCGTCGCAGAGTTGAGCATTGTACCGATGGCGAAGCCGGCGAGCAGTAAGGTTTCCATGGCAAGGTGGCCGCTGGCTCGCGCCAAATACCACACCAGAACCATGGTCAGGATCGATCCGCAAAAGGCCAGAACAGCCGTGGCACTGAAGCCGGCGAAGGAGAGCGTCGGAATCAAGAAAATTCCGAGCGCTCCGCCCAAAGCTGCGCCGCCGGACGTACCCAGAACAAAAGGATCAGCCAGCGGATTGCGAAATAGTCCTTGAAACAGGACACCGGTAGCCGCTAGCGCCCCTCCCACCAGGGCGGCAGCCAGCACACGAGGCAGCCGCAGTCCGACGATGATCGCCTGGGCCTCACCGGCTCGGGACGGATGCAGGAAGGTGCGCAGCACGTCAGCGAACGTCAGGCGTACTGGGCCAAAGGCGGTCGCAACGACGATGGTTAATAGCAGTCCGACAAAAAGCAACGCCATAACCGTTCTCGTCCGCAGAGTGCCGTTGGTGGTTGTCTGGGATGGAACGCTGGGGGTTGAGGAGGTCTGAGCGCATTCGTGTACCGACGATCGCTGCGGTCCACGGCTGAGCGATGTTTGCTCGGCGGTCAGCCGCGTGATCGTTCCTCGATCTGTGATCAATGCACTCACGTTCTTACTTTCGAGTGCGCTTCCGGAAGATGCTCCGGAGCACCCACAGCTTCATCTTCGAATGCAGGAAATACCCATCTCCCTTTTCGCTGCCACACCTCGATGCCTGAACCGTAAGTCGGCGTCGCGAACTGCAAGACCTGTTCAGGAGAGAGCAGCACATCCTGCAGAAACGTACGTATCACTCCCGCGTGGGTGACGATCGCGGCGCATCCGCCCGGCAATTCAAGAGCGATCTCGTTCATGGCCCGAGTGATTCGCGCTTGGAACTCTCCAAATGGCTCTCCTCCGGGAATGCCTAGATTTGGGTAGAGTGCGAGCCAACGCTGCGCGTATTCAGGATCACGGGCTACAATCCGCGGCCAATCGAGACCCTCCCATTCGCCGAACGCGATCTCACGCAAATCGCTGCGCAAATACAAGGGCACATGACGAGCTCGGGCGATGTGTCTGGCGGTTTGAGCTGCGCGACACAAGTCGCTGCTGTAAACGCACTGAAAGGAATACATCCGCAGCCGCTGAATGACCTCTTTTAGCTGAGCTCTGCCTTGTGCGCTCAGCGGGGGATCGGAGTGGCCACAGAACGTGCCAGCCATAGCCGTATGTTCATGACGCACCAGCACCAGCCTGCAACAATCGGTTGTCAGCGCATTTGTCATTGCCAGATCCCGCAAAAGTAAACCGCAATTTCGCTGAGCTGGTTTGTCGCGCCGAAGCAGTCTCCAGTGACGCCCCCGATTTGCGAGCGGTAGTACCAGCCGCTCAGCATGGTAATGAGGGAGACGGCCGCAATCGGGATCAGTGCCTGGCTCTTCAATGCCCAACCGACGATGGCAAAAGCCAGGAGAGTCCCGATTGCGGCCGAGGCGGGGGAAATCTTGTGGGCGAGCTTTGCTCCGAGGCCGTCGCCGCGCGCAGAATCGAGAAACGTCCCCAGCGGCAGAGTGCTCCAACGGCAGAGCACATGGGCGGCCAGCATGTATAGGGGAAATCGCTCGGACGGCATGACGGAAAGTAGTGCCCAGCGCGCCAACAATGACAGACAGACCGCCAGCGTGCCGAAGCTTCCGATACGGCTATCGTGCATGATGGTCAGCATGCGCTCCCGCGTCCAGCCTCCGCCAAGTGCATCGCCAGTATCGGCCAGTCCATCTTCATGAAAGCCGCCGGTAATCACGACCAGGTAGGTCAGCACGACAATCGCGACAATCGAAGCCGGTAAATGCATCTGCAAGCCGCGTTCGATGGCGATCGCTCCCAAGGCAACCAGCGCCCCTACAAGGGGATAAAACTTCGCTCCGCCAAGCACCAGGTCATTGTCGAAATGAAAGGATGGGACCGGAATGCGAGTCATGAACTGTACAGCGGCCGCGAATTGGCGCAAGGTTTTCACGCCTCGCTCGCCTCGCTCACGCCGGCAGACTCAAACGTCGCCATTTCGTTGTAAATGCGCACCGCTGCCTCGATGACCGGGAATGTGAGTACCGCTCCGGTACCTTCGCCTAGCCTCATGTCCAGTTGCAGTACAGGCATGATTCCCATGTGCTCCAGGAGCACGCGGTGGCCAGGCTCCCGCGAAAGATGGCCGGCGATGACGCCAAAACGAGCGTTGGGAGCTACCGCACACGCCACCGCTGCACCGGCAGTGCAGATAAAGCCATCGATAACGACGGCGATTCTGCGTGCGGCCGCGCCCAATACGGCGCCGGCAATGGCGGCGATTTCCAGGCCTCCGACGCGGCCCAGGATTTCAAGCGGCTCGAGTTGAGCGGATGGGTAATCGCCGAAATGATGGCGCAGGGCACGGTCGATGATCAGCGCTTTGCGACCGCGCCGCTGTTCGTCGAGACCGGTGCCGCATCCCGTAAGCTCGAACACCGACCGTCCGGTGAGGGCAGCAGTGATCGCCGTAGCCGCACTGGTATTGCCGATGCCCATCTCGCCAAGCGCGATCAGCGTACGGCCCTGATCAGCGGCCTCCGATGCCACGTCCATACCGACCTTGATTGCGGCGTTCACCTCTCCGGCTGACATGGCAGCCTCGCGGGCGAAGTTGCGGGTACCACGACGGACCTTGCGGCTCAACAGTCCAGGAGGACTACCAAACTCAAAATCAACCCCTACGTCGACTACCACAACGTCAGAGTCAGTTTGACGAGCCAGGGCGTTGATCGCGGCGCCGCCGTTGAGGAAGTTGAGCACCATCTGTGGCGTTACTTCGCGAGAATAGGCGCTGACACCTTCTTCGGTGATGCCATGATCGGCGGCAAACACGTAGACAGATTTGCGTCCGATTTGCGGCCGCTCCTCCTCGCGCCAAGCGACGTACTGCGCGGCGACAGCCTCCAGCCGTCCCAGGCTGCCCAGCGGCTTGGTGAGCGAATCGAGGTGACGCTGTGCTTTCTCTTGATATGCCGGATCAATGCCCCGAATCGCAGCTACGGTTCGGGCGATCTCAGAGGCTAAAGCCGTCGGCGCGATCAGTTCAGCTTCCATGACTCGCCTCCGAAGGTGAACTTCATGCCAGCGCGAACGGTGAAGGGAAGCGCTGGATAGCCGTAGACTTCCTGATAGCTCTGGTTGAGGACGTTTTGCATTGCGGTGTAAGCGGTCAGGTGCTTCGCAATCTGATAGCTCGCGTAAAGGTCGATCTTCTGGTAAGCGGAATCAAGATTGCGGTTTGGCAGCAAAAGCGTGTTGCCAAAGTCGGTGTCCACCAGGAAGGTGCTGTCGTCACGCCGCGATACGAATGTACCCATCGCCGAAACGAACCAGCGTCCCCGGTTCCAGTCGACGCCGGCAAAGCCGGTGTTGGGCGCAATGCGGAAGGGACGTGCACCAACCAATGGCGAGTACGCCCCGATAGGCACCGCAGGGAAGAGCGGGTTGATCGCCGGTTGCAAAGCGCTGCTGGAAAACGACTGTTGGACTACCGCATCTGTATAGGTCCATCCTCCGCGCAACATCCAACGGCGGTTGACTTGATATTGCAGGCCAACCTCCACCCCCTGCGCGCGGTAGTTGAGCGTATTAACCGCCGCGCCAAAGATGCCTTGTGCCTGCGCAACATCTTCGGGTACGCCCAGTTCTGCGAGGTATTGTGAACTGACATATTCGGCTTGATTGGTGAATTCGTTATGGAAGCCGACGATCGACAGGCGCGCTTTGCCCGCGAACAGTTGTTGCTGAACGCCGCCGTCGTAGGTGCGCGACTGCTCTGCCAGGAAGGGGCGAATGTGATACTGCTGGATCAGTTGCGGCCCATCAGGTACGACCACCGTATCGCTCAACAGGCGATAGAGCGAGTTGTTCTCGTAATAGATGCTGGGCTCTTTGATTCCCTTGGCAAAGTTGAAGGTCAGTCTTGTTCCACTGAAGATGCTGCTGCTGTTAGGGCGAACGAGATAGTAGGCGAGCGACACTCGCGGCGTCGCAGCTACGCCGAAAACGGCGTTGTCCTCGACGCCGCCGCCCAGCGTGTAGAACAGCCGATTCCAGAAACCTCCTTGGATTTCGGCCATGTAGCTGAAATTGTTGCGGGCAGTGTTCTCAATTCCGGTGAACGGGTTGTAGGTGAAGCCGCGTTCGTTGGCATAGCGAAAGCCGAATAGCGCCGTCAGCTTCTCGCTGAAGCGGTAGTCGGTTTGGGCGTAGACCAGGTCTTCGTTAGTGAAGTACGAAGACAGCTGCGGATATTCGCCGGCATATTGATAAATCGCCTGCCCGGGTAGGGCCAGCGTGGGATCGACCTGCGCGATGGCGGCGGGCGTAATGGCGTATCCATTCGCGCCGCGCTGCGTCAGGGGCAAGCCCATGTAATAGGAGGGATACCCCAAGTCGTAAGGATCGTAGGGAATGCCCGTCGGCGCCCAGTCGTTATATTGCTGCCGTAGCCGAACTCCGCCATACTGCAGCAGACTATGCCAACGCTGGCTGAATGCGCGATTCTCCAGAGTTACGCCGAATGCCGTATCGCCTTCATCAGTAGCGGCGTCATCCGGAATGCCGTACGCTGCGATGGCGTTAGACGAATTGAATCCCGCAACCATGCGGCGAAACGTTGCTCTGAGGTCGGTGTTCGGATTGATCTGAACGCCGAAGCTTCCCAGATAAACGTCGCGGTGATATTGGCTGTCGGGGACGTTGTTCTGCGTTCCGTAGCCGGAGTTGCCCGTGAAATAGTCGAAGCGATTCCAATAGCCGCCGACGCTACCGTCCTGGTGGTATGTTCCGAAGGTCCCACCGTCGGCGCCGTAGCTGAACAGCGGCAGCGGGGTGTTGCCGCGCTGGGTCGTGATACTGACCACGCTGGCCAGCGCGTCGGAGCCGTAAAGCGCGCTGTTGGGCCCGCGTTGAAACTCCACCCGGTCGAAGCCGTCGGCCTGGAGGTATGAGAAATCGACCGCCCCGCCGATGTCGTTAATTGGAATGCCGTCGAGCATGACCTTGTTGGCGTCGCTGGGCCCGCCGCGAACATAGAACTGCGAAAGCCCACCCATTTGGCCGGTCTGTACGACTTGCCCGCCGAGTTCATCTTCCAAACTCTGCTGCAGGTTGATACGCGTGCTGAGCGTTGTCTGATCGATGACGCTGACCGATGTGCCAACCTGCGCCTCAGGCGTGGCGATCTGGGTTGCAGTAACGACGACGTTCTGTTCAACTACAGAGGGGGACAGCGCGAGAGTGACTTCCACACCATGGCCGGGCTCCGCGTAGAAGTCGCCGCTGTTCCGGGTAGCGAAGGTCTTCGCTTCCGCACGCACCTGGTAGTGCCCGGCATGCTCAATTTTGAAGCTGAATTTGCCGGTGGCGTCGGCGGTGATGTTCGCCATCGGATTGCCAGCCTCGATCAGCGTGACCGAAGCGCCAGAAACGACAGCCCCCAGAGAATCGGTAACCGTACCGGAGATGGTAGGCTCAGCTGCCCAAATCGACAGCGAAACAAAAAGCAAAAGAACAATGATTGTGCGTTGCACAAACTCCCCCTCGGAAGCTGCCTGCGTTGTTCCCAGGACCGGTCTCCTGACTCAGGACCTGACTGTCACCTTCCCGCTGGGCGCAGTGGTGTTCGACAGTCGACTTCTCGTCCTTAACAGTTGCGGGGCAGTGGCGGAATTTCACCGCGCTTCCCGATCATCCTGCGAATTCGGTTATCGTTATCCGAGCCCATTCACGGCTAAGGCTCGGGACATCTCGCTTCTATGCAGGCACAGTTTCCGCGGCCTGCTTGATCACTAAGGGGCAGCCGGCGACCATGAGCAGTACTTCGTCAGCCACCGCCGCTACGCGCTGATTAATGGAGCCCAGCACATCGCGATAGCTGCGTCCCATTTCGCTTTCAGGAACAATGCCGCTGCCCACCTCGTTGGAAACCAGGACCGTCGTTGCTGAAGCCGACTGCAGTGCTTGAATCAATCGATCGACGTGGGGATGAATACGTTCGCAGTTCTGTTCTTCGTGCTCCATCAGGTTTGAGGCCCACAATGTCAGACAGTCCACCAGGGTAAAGTCGCCCTCGCTGGCCAAAATCGTTTCGGGCAAAGCGATGGGCGCTTCTACGGTCTCCCAATGGTGCGGGCGCTCCTGCTGATGGCGCGCGATTCGCTGTGCCATCTCCGCATCACGGGCCTCGGCTGTGGCGATGAAGGTGACGCGCTGGGCGTTCGCGGCCAGCTGCAGTGCGTATCGGCTCTTACCGCTGCGAACCCCGCCGACGATCAATATCACCCGGTGGTTCGACTTTTCAGCAGACATACTTCGTCCCGCGCACAAGTTACGCATAAGACGGGAAAGCTCGTGCAGCACTTCTTTTCCAGATGGCCCATGCGAGCCGTCGAGACGCCGACTCGGTCCTCCCATCGAGACCAATTCGGACTACAGGTAAGCGTCTGGTCGGAATCCTGACTTGCGCCTCATCGGTCCTGGCCGCCTTCCCAGAGCTTGTCGACTCCAGTGGCTTGCTGGCCTGACCTCCGCGCTAACAGTTGCGGGGCAGTGGCGGAATCTCACCGCGCTTCCCACTACCAGACAGTTGCGTCATCGCTCCAGACTGGAGCAGCGTTCACTTCGAAAATAGGAGTCTAGAACGTGGAATCAGCGCGAGGCTACGTTGTGTATCACGCTGGCGAGTGACAGGGGTCACCAGAAGGGTGTGAAGAAAAAGAAAGGCGCCGCCAGATGCGGCGCCTGGTGTGAGCTGTTACCTTATCGGGGCATCGGCCAAGTCCAGTTGCGGATCTCGGGCTTGTCGATGCCCTCAGCATACGCGTAGTTAACACTCTCGATAATCTGCCCTTTCAACCACTCCTTCAGATGCGCAGCTGCACCTTGCAGCCGGGGAACACGATCGATGACATCGATAGCTAAGTGGAAGCGGTCGACATCGTTCTTAATCGCCAGCTCCAGCGGTGTGTTGATGTTTCCGCGCTCCATATAACCCCGGACGTGAATGTTGGAGTGGTTGGTCCGGCGATACGTGAATTTGTGAATCAGCCAGGGATATCCGTGGAAGTTGAAGATGATCGGCTTGTCTTTGGTAAACAGGGAATCAAAGTCACGGTCAGACAGCCCGTGGGGATGCTCGGATGCCGGTTGCAAGCGGTAAAGGTCGACCACGTTAACGAAGCGGATCTTCAGGTCAGGCAGGTTTTCGCGCAGAATGGCAACGGCCGCCAAGGCTTCCTGCGTCAGGACATCGCCCGCACTGGCGACGACCGCATCCGGCTCACTGCCGGCGTCATTACTGGCCCAGTCCCAGATGCCTATGCCCTTGGTGCAGTGGGTGATGGCGTCTTTCATGTCGAGATAGACCAGGTGCTCCTGCTTGTCGGCGACAATCACATTCACATAATCGGTGCTGCGCAGACAGTGGTCGGCGACGCTCAGCAGGCAGTTGGCGTCGGGAGGAAGGTAGATGCGAGTAATCGTCGCGCTCTTGTTGCTCACAACATCCAGGAAGCCGGGATCCTCGTGGGTGAAGCCGTTGTGATCCTGCCGCCACACGAGCGATGAGATCAGCAGATTGAGAGACGAGATCGGCGCCCGCCAGCTCAACTCCAGCTTCGACTTCTCCAGCCACTTTGCGTACTGGTTGTACATTGAGTCGATGATGTGGGCGAACGCCTCATAGGTATTGAGCAGTCCGTGACGCCCGGTCAAAAGGTAGCCCTCGAGCCAGCCTTCAAGGGTGTGCTCGCTCAGCATCTCCATCACGCGGCCGTCTGGCGCGATGTCGGTACCGTCGGCGTCTTCCGGCCTGATCTCGGCCATCCAGGTCTTCAAGCTGGCTTCGTAGACGTCCTGCAACCTGTTTGACGCGTTCTCATCCGGGCTGAACATGCGGAAGGTGTGCATATTTCGCCGCATGACATCGCGCAAAAACTTGCCTAGGTTTTCGGTTGGTGATACAGACTTCGAGCCCGGCTCATCGATAGCGATAGCATAGTCGCGAAAATCCGGCATATCGAGTGCCTTGCGCAGACGGCCGCCATTAGCATGTGGGTTGGCGCTCATCCGTCGATCGCCAGTAGGCGGCAGTTGACGCAATGCCGCTTGCAGCGTGCCGTTCTTGTCGAACAGATCCTGCGGACGATAACTCTTCATCCACTGCTCGACGATACCCAGGTGTTCGGCGTTCGTCTGTACCCCGGTCACAGGCACCTGGTGGGCTCGCCAGAAACCTTCTACGCGATGTCCATCGACCTCCTTGGGGCCAGTCCAACCTTTGGGCGAACGCAGGATGATCATCGGCCAACGCGGCCGCTCAGCCTTGCCCGACTTGCGCGCCTGTTCCTGGATTGAACGGATCTGCTGGATACAGCTTTCGACCGTCCTCGCCATCTGCTGATGCATCAACTCCGGCTCATCCCCTTCGACGAAATGCGGTGTCCAACCGTAACCCTTGAACAGATCCGCTAACTCTTCCGAAGTGATGCGGGCCAGGATGGTCGGATTGGCGATTTTATATCCGTTCAGATGAAGGATCGGCAGCACGGCGCCATCACGAATCGGATTGAGGAATTTGTTGGAGTGCCAGGACGTGGCTAGCGGGCCAGTCTCTGACTCACCATCACCCACAACGACGCTGACGATCAGATCAGGATTGTCGAACGCGGCGCCAAACGCATGCGAGATGCTGTATCCCAGTTCGCCGCCTTCGTGAATCGAACCTGGCACTTCTGGCGTGCAGTGACTCCCAAGTTGTCCTGGAAAAGAAAATGCCCGAAACAGGTTCAGCATTCCGGCCGCATCCTCACTCTTCTCAGGATAGATCTCAGAGTAGGTGCCCTCGAGATAGCAGTTGGAGATCACTGCCGGCGCGCCATGACCCGGGCCCGATATGTAAATCATGTTCAGGTCGTACTTACGAATCACGCGATTCAGGTGAACATAGGTGAAGCTTTGTCCGGGATCGGAGCCCCAATGCCCGAGAAGCCGATTCTTAAAGTCCTCGGGAACCAGCGGCTCTCGCAGCAGGGGATTGTTGCGCAGGTAGATCATCCCGGCGCTGAGATAGTTGCAGGCGCGCCAGTACGCATCGATGTTGTGCAGTTCATCGGCCGTTAGCGGTTGGTCAGAAGATAGGTGCGTGGGCTCCGCTTGGGTAAGGGATGACATAAGCAACTCCAGCGCTGGTCAGCGGCAATGTGATTCGGATTCGTCGGCGCATTCTAGATTCTAGTCTTGCGCACACTTTATCGTTTGATTGAGGCTAACAAGTTTGTACTGCAGCTGTGTTACAGCCACGTTTCAAAAATCGGCGTACGGCTGCGTTTACGTTAGAGTGGTGAAACGCAGCGCCCGCCGCGCAAGAAAGCAGGTCTTCTGATGCCGGAACAACCCATACTTGTTATTAATACCGGATCCTCTTCTCTCAAGTTTGGTCTCTACGTCCAGCGAGACGGTGACGAGCGAGCTTTGCTGGACGGTCTCGCTGACGGCATCGGTCAACCCAACGGCACGCTTGAGATAAAGGACCCAGCGGGAAAGACTCTCCGTTCTGAGAAACTGAACTTCACTTCTCGACATGAGGCTCTGACACACGCGGCACGTTGGCTGGCTGAGCTCTCTCCCGGCAAGCCCTATGCGGTTGGTCATCGCGTGGTGCACGGGGGGCCTCGGCTCACCCAGCACCAGAAGATCACGCCTCAGGTAGTTGCGGAGATGCAGGCTTGCGTTCATTTTGCGCCGCTGCACATTCCCATGGCCCTGCAGCTCATTGCTGAGGCCGAGCAGGCGTATCCGGATGTACCGCAATTCGCCTGCTTCGACACAGCCTTTCATCGCACCATGCCGGAGACCGCATCGAGATTTCCTCTCTCGCGCGACTTGTTCGACGACGGCATTCGCCGTTATGGATTTCACGGATTGTCGTACGAATCGATCGTGCATCAGCTGGGAGCCAAGCTTCCAGCTCGAACGGTGATGGCCCACCTCGGCAGTGGTGCGAGTCTGGCCGCCGTGAAGAAAGGGAAATCCGTGGACACAAGTATGGGGCTGACTCCGACGGGCGGTATCCCGATGGCCACGAGAACGGGCGATCTGGATCCCGGAGTTCTCCTGTATTTGCGGCGTGCCAAAGGAATGGATGCCGATGCGCTCGAGAAGCTCTTGAATCACGACGCCGGATTAAAGGCTCTCTCGGGTGGCACATCCGACATGCGCAAGCTACAGGAAGCGACGGCGAAAGGCGACTCAGCAGCGGAGCTGGCGCTCGAAGTGTTCTGCCTCGCCATCCGCAAGACGATCGCGGCCTACGCTGCCGTTCTTGGTGGGATTGACCTGATCATCTTCGCCGGAGGCATCGGCGAGCATAGCGTGGAAGTACGGAAACGAGTGTGCGAGGGGCTGGGGTTTTTGGGGGTGAAGCTTGATGATGGTTTGAATCAGGCGAACCAGCAGCGGATTTCGCAGGACAGCAGCGGCATCGCGGTAAGTATCGTGCCGAGCCAGGAGGATCGCCAGATTGCCCGCCACTGCAGGGCCCTGCACGGATGAGTGGCTACGGCGATGCACCAGACGGTTATTGGTTCTGATCCTTTTCGATCAACGGAAGGACGATTTCAACATTTCAACATTTCGGCAAGAGTGCGGTTCAGCTCTGCCATGGTCGCTATATTTCGCTACTAGGCGGACACTCCTCGTTTTGCCTCCAGGATGATGTCAACTACTCGCCGTGGCGCGCTGAGCAATGGCGTGTGATCGACTGGAAGCGGGTGCTTGGTTGCACCCATTCGTTCCGCCATGAAGTGCTGGGTTTTGGGGTTGATCATGCGATCTTCTTCGGCAATCAGGAACCAGGAAGGCTTCGACCTCCACGCAGGTTTTGAAACCGGCTCCTGGATGCATCTCAATGAGATCGGTCTTTGGACCGCCGCCGCCAGCTCAATCTGTTCTGCTGTCGCATTCTGTGCAAAAGCATTCTTGAAGCCATCCTCGGGCATCCAGATGAAGCCGTCGGCATCAGGAGCGAGCTTCGGCGCCTGGGCATGCGGTTCATCGCGATAGAAAACCTGGCCCACGGTTTCGCCTTCGTCGGGAGCCAGCGCGGCGACATACACCAGCGCCTTGAGACGTTCGTCATTCACCGTAGCAATGACCGCACCGGCATAGGCGTGGCCGGCCAGAATCATCGGCCCTCTCGTGCGCGCCATGGCACGCTTCAAAGCTGCCGTGTCATCACCGAGTGAGGTTAGCGGGATTGGCGCTGCGATAACTTCAACTCCCTCTCGCCGCAGACCGAGGATTACGTCTTTCCAACTAGAACCATCGGCCCACGCTCCGTGAACCGCGACGATAGTGATATCTCCAGGACCTTGCACGTCATGAATCCTTTCCCTCCGGCCAAGCGGAAGAGGTTCGGCCATCTGACTGGAAAGATGTTGGTAGCTTCCAACATCGCAAGGCTTTGGATGCTGAACGGCAAAGTCGGTCGCATGCTGGTAAGGCCACACGTGATGCGCCGAACGGCCGGCTTATCGCCCGTGTTGCAAGGATGCTGGTTTTTGCGGAAAACGGCTGGATGTTACTGCTCGCGACGTTGAGCCCGCAGGTCGATTCCGAGTTGCTGACACTTCTTGTAGAGGTGGCTGCGCTCCAGGCCCAGTGTCTTTGCCGTGTTGGTGATGTGGTGATGCTGGCGATGTAGCTCGGCCAGAATCATCTCCCGTTCGAAGCCGGCAACTCGATCAGAAAGCGAACCATTGTGGTCGTGCTCCCGTGTTTGATGAGCACCAGGTTTTCCGCGCGGCAAAGCCAGTTCTACTGTGGCGCCGTCAACTCGGTCAGCGGACGCGAGTAGCAGCAGTCGTTCGACCATATTGCGGAGTTCACGAACATTTCCCGGCCAAGGATAGTTTGCCAGCTTATCGACGGCGTCCGCTGTGAAGGGAACGGGCTTCCATCCATTCTGCGCACACACCTGTGCGGTGAAATGCTCGATCAGCAGAGGGACGTCCGCCGCTCTCTCTCGCAGGGGTGGCAGCGTGATCGGGAATACGACCACGCGGTGATAAAGGTCCTCTCGGAATTTGCCTTGCTCGACGAGTTCGTTCAAGTCGCGATGTGTAGCGACCAGAACGCGCGCATCGACCTTGATCGCTTTGTCTCCACCGATGCGCTCCAACTCGCATTCTTCGAGGACGCGCAGCAACTTGGCCTGCATCGCCGGCGGCATGTCCCCGATTTCGTCGAGAAACAGCGTGCCGCGGTTCGCCTGCTCGAATTTGCCGATGTGTCGCTGTAGCGCGCCGGTGAACGAGCCTTTCTCGTGCCCGAAAAGCTCTGACTCGATCAACTCAGGCGGCACGGCAGCGCAGTTCAACGTGACAAATGGTCCGGTGGCACGTGGGCTTTTCTCGTGCAGAGTTCGAGCTGCCAGTTCCTTCCCTGTTCCGGTTTCGCCGTAGATACAAATGCGAGTCTCGCTGGCGGCAACGCGCTCCAGTTGCGCCATCGCCCTAGCCATGGCCTCACTCTTCCAGACGATGTGGTGCTTGCCGATTTGGCGCCGCAGCTCGCGGTTCTCGTTCTCCAGCTGCTTGAGCTTGAGCGCATTCTCCACTGTCAGCAGAAGCTTGTCGGTCGAAATCGGCTTTTCCAGGAAGTCGATTGCTCCCAGCCGCGTCGCGCGCACCGCCATTTCAATGTGCGCCTGCCCGGACATCATGACCACGGGAGAGGTGACGCCGTTGGCGCGCAGATCTTCCAGCAGCCCGATCCCATCGCGCCCGGGCATCACGACGTCAGAAAGGATGAGATCGAACAAACGATTCCTGGCCAGTTCTAACGCTCTCACCGCGTTGTCGCAGACCGCGACCTCGTGCCCCGCCAATCGAAAGGCGCGTGACAGGGAAGCCAGAGTGTTGGCTTCGTCGTCGACTATGAGGATGTCTGCCTTGTTGCTCACGCGTTTGCCGCTCCCGCTCCCGCCGCCGGCAGTTCGACAATAAAGGTCGATCCCATGCCCGGTTTGCTTTCGACGCGAATTGTACCGTGATGGTCGCTAATCACCGATTGCACGATGGCCAACCCCAGCCCGGTGCCGTATTGCTTCGTGGTGTAGTAGGGCGTGAACAGCCGCTGACACTCTTCTTCCGTCATTCCGGTACCTGTATCGGAGACGCGGAACTCGACAGACTCGTGCTTCTGCACGGCGTCAATCATAAGCGTACCGCCATTTGGCATCGCATCCATGGCGTTCAGAACGAGGTTTGATAGGGCATGATGCAGGAGATCGGGATCCGCCGAGACCATGAGCGGGGTATCGCCAGTGCGGCACTGAAAGGCGATCGGCGGCTGCCGCGTGGCCAAGACAGGCACGTACAGCGCGGATACTTTCTGAACAATATCTCGCAAGTCGATTCGCTGGAGTTGCGGCTTCGGCATCTTCGAGAAGTCGCTGAAGCGCCCGATGATGTTCTTGAGATTGGCAATTTCAGCGGTCAGCGTAGCCGTGCTCTCGCGGAAGATCTCGTCAAATTCACTCTCCGGCAGTTCGCGCGCTCGCGTTAGGTTCTCGACGGTCAGTTGCAGGGGAAACAGCGGATTTTTCAGCTCATGTGCCAGTCGCCGCGCCAGTTCGCGCCATGCCGCCACCCGCTCGCTTTGCACCAGGCGATCACGCTGCTCTGAGAGCTGCTGCGTCATATGGTTGAAGCTTCGCGCCAGCTCGCCGACTTCGTCACTCGATGAGATATCAACCCGGGCATACCAGTTGCCGGCAGCGACCTCCGACGCCGCTGCAGCGAGCTGCTCAATGGGCCGGGAGATGCGTGAGGTAATCCATAGGCTTGCGGCGATGGCTAAAAGAATTCCGATGCCGGCGACGCCGTAGGCGATTGCCCGAATGTGTTGCTGTAGCTCGACCAGTTCGCGCCGCGAATTGGTCACAACCAGCACGGCGAGCACCGTTCCATCCGAAGCCTTTAACGGAATTGCGGTTGCATCAACGCTATCCTCGCGCCGATCCGTGAGGTAGACAAGGGACTGCACATCCCTGCCCGACGTCTGGGCCTGCTCGATCACATTCTGATAGCTGGCAGGCCGCTCCAGCTCTCCGCTGGCGCTGACCAGCGCGTGCGGGTCGAAGGCTGGCGAGAGCACGGGATAGAAGAGGACTTGCGTGTCTGCTCCGATCGCCAGGCTCGTGAAAAACCCACGGTCAACACGGTTGCCACCCAGTACGTAAAGGGAAAAATCGGGCACCTTCACCTTACGCAGGGCAAACATACCAATCTCACTCTTGCTATCCGGTAGCTCTTCGCGCTTCAGGATGGTTGTGTCGTTCGGAAGGCGGTCCTCTTTGTAGCCGAAGCGAGCCGGCCACTGTGCGGATGAAATGATGGTGCCATCGGGCAGCAGCAACTCGAGATAATCGAGTTGATAGTCTCTGGCCAGTACAGCAGCTTCCTCGAGGAATGGCGACGGGTCTTGATTGCTGGCCACGAGGTCGAAAGCGATGCGAGTCATTCGGTCGCTGGCCGCAAGCCGATCAACGCGCGATGCCACCGCCGTGGCCTGGTTGTTGAACTCGCGTCGGAACTGGTCGACGGTGGCGGCCGTGTGCTTCTGGTTGGCGGCGGCGAATGCTTGCCGTGTCCGCAGTGAAACGATCCATGCCACGGCCGCCACTGCGAGTACCACAGTGAGGGAGAAGACCAGAAGCAGCTTCTGTCG